>JBDRVQ010000001.1 GCA_039801905.1 candidate division WOR-3 bacterium
CATAAGAAAGAGAGATGCCTCTTTTTGCTAATTCTTCCCGAGATAAGTCTTACTCCATAATTCGTTTGGTCAAAAATCTCTACCACCATCTTTTCTATCACCGGAGGGGTTTTATTAAAATGATTTTGCAGGCGATGGGATTTATCCCTAAGACCCTCTTTCCCTTCCTCTAAAAAGCGTTTAAGTGTCTTTTTGACCGTATTACAAAAGACACCACAAGTCCGGGCAGTTTTTGAGATATTTCTTCTGGTTTGGAAATAAACTTCTAATATCTTTTCTCGGGCGAGGATTGGGTCTATTTTAACCAACACCTTATACTCAACCACAAGCATAAATCCCTCCTTTTCGGTTTAAGATGGATTTAGCCATAATCTTATTTTAATTTTACTTAACTTAAAGATTTTGCCAAAGTTTTTTGGTAGTCCACTGCCTTGAAAAGCCTTTTGGAGTATTCTTAGAGCCAGGGCCCTAGAGTGGTCATGATCACTGTTAACGCTTGCACATTGATAATATTGACAAAGTCTCTCTTTTTCTTTATTTTTGAAGATGGTAGAAGGCGTCAACTTCCGAAAGACAGGTGTCCTGACGGAGAAGGACCTCAAAAAACTTTCCCTCCTCCCACCAAAAGAACGTTTGGAAAAAGGTCCCTGCGTCATTGTGGAATGTGTGGAAAAAATCCCTTGTAACCCCTGTGCCTTTGCCTGTCCCCGGAAGGCAATCAAAATTGAAGGGAGTATCATTGAAATCCCAAAGGTTGATTTCTCTCGTTGCACCGGTTGTCTTCTCTGTATCCCAAAATGTCCGGGTTTATGCATCTTTGTCGTCCATAAGAATTACACAAAAGACTCGGCGCTAATCTCCATCCCCTACGAGTTTCTAATTGATTTTCAAGAAGGGGAAAAGGTTTGCGCCTTAAACCGAGAAGGGAAAAAGGTCTGCGAAGGAGAAATCGTTCGGATCATTTCCCAACCTTCCTTTGACCACTGCGCTATTGTGCAAATAAAAGTGCCGAAAAGATATTTTAATGTTGTTAGATGGTTTAAGAAGAAATCTTCAAGGGGGCATAAATGAGAAGATTTTCTATTCTCCACTTTCTCTTTACTCTTTGCCCTTTGCTCTTTGCCTCTACCCAATCCGTAGCGACAACCGATGATGCCCTGGCAATTTTGAAAAACCCTGCCCTTCTTGGTACGGGAAGAGAATTAAATTTTTATCTCTTTTATAATCACTTCTCTTTAATCACGATAAGACCAGAAACTTTATCCCAAAGTTATTTCTCTTTTGCTGGTCAATTGGGAAATTTTGGTTTTTTCTACCAAGATAAACCGAGAACCTATTATTTGGGAAGCGGCATTAAACTTTCCGATTTTTATTTTGGTTTCCGTTACGAAAGGACAAATCTCTCTTCTTGGGATTTTGGTCTTGCCTATCGGTATACAAACTTTGCCTCTTTGGGTTTAGTTCTCACCGGCATCAGAAAGGAAAATCCTTTAATTCCCGGGATTGCCTTAAAACCGATTAAAGAAATCTCCCTTTATTATGAAGGAATGATTTACCGGCAACCATTAAACTTCTTCCACAACTTTGGCTTAGAGATTATTCCGGGAAACGGGATGGAATTAAAGTTTAAGATTGACCAGGAAAGGAATTTCAGTTTAGGATTTTCCTTCTCCTTGGGCCAACCCGAATTGGGATTTATTTTCAGTAGCACCCCAAAGCGGAAAGAAAAATTGAAAAGCGAAATTTTTTATCTCTCCTATCATAAGGAAGAGAAGCGAAGTTTCCTTCCGCCGCAAAAGAGATATTTAGAACTGGAACTAGCGGGTGGTTTAGAAGATTTACCTTCTGGCTTCTCCCTTTTTGGTAAGAGAAGAAAAAAAGTCTTCCCCCAACTCCTCGCTACGATTGAAAAGGCAAGGGAGAGTGAAGGGATTGAGGTCTTACTCTTAAAAATCTCCCCTGATTTCTCCTTAACCCTGGCGCAGGCAGAAGAACTGAAAAATTGTCTCAAATGGTTTAAGGAAAAAGGGAAGAGGGTTTTTATCTATACCCCAAACTTGAATACGATAAATTTCTACCTGGCGACGGTTGCCGATAAGGTAATCCTTCACCCCTTAGGAGATGTCGCCATCCAAGGGATTTATACCCAAACCACCTTTCTCGCTAATCTCTTAAAGAGATTGGGGATTGAGGTTGATGTGGCGAGGTTTGGGAAATACAAGTCCGCTCCCGAAACCTTCACCGAGGAAAAGATGAGTGAAGAAAACCGAGAGCAATTGACAACTTTGCTTGACGATCTCTACGAAGTGCTCCTCTCCGCTTTTGCCGAAAAAGGTTTTCCTACAGAATCGGCGGAGAAAATCATCAATCAGGGAATCTTTTTGGCAAAAGAGGGAAAAGAGAAAGGGCTATTTGACCTCATCGCCTACGAAGATAATTTAGATAGCATCGTAAAGGCAGAAGGAAAGGTGAAGGGGAAGACAAGTGAAAAGTCCTTCCAGAAAAAAAGACCTTACGATTACTACTGGGGGGAGAAAGATAAAATTGCCATTGTCTATATCAACGGCGCCATCGTCTACGGCGAATCCTACACCGACTTTCTCACCGGAGAATATTTCACCGGTTGTCAGACAATTGTTCGGTATTTAAGAAAGATAAAGAATGACCCGAAGGTAAAAGCGGTCGTTCTCCGAATTGACTCCCCTGGTGGCGATGGCTTCGCCTCCGATGTCATCTGGCGGGAGGTGGAACTTCTTAAAAAGAAAAAACCGGTCTATGTCTCAATGGCTTCCTTAGCCGCCTCCGGTGGTTATTACTGCGCCAGTAATGGCGAAGAGATTTTTGCCCTCAACTCCACCCTCACCGGCTCCATCGGCGTCTTCGGAATGAAGTTCGTTACCCAGAGTTTCTCGGAAAAAGTAGGTATCAAACGGGAGATTATCAAAAAAGGGGAGAAGGCGGATATGTTCTCACCGGACCGCCATTTCACCCCCGAAGAGGAAGAGTTATTTAAGAAGGTGATAGAAAATTTCTATGACCAGTTCCTGACAAGGGTGGCAACGGGCCGAAATTTAAAAAAGGAGAAGGTTGACTCTCTGGCTCAGGGAAGGATTTGGAGTGGGAAGAAAGCAAGGGAATTGGGTTTGGTGGACAAGACCGGAGGGTTAATGGATCTCATCTCTTACTTAAAAGAAAAATACCATTTAACCGATTTGAAAATTGTTCACTACCCACCACTAAAACCTTTCGGCTTATGGTGAAGAAGAGACCAAAAATTGTCTGCCGGTGCGAAGGGATTGAAGAGAAAGAGGTGATGGAGTGGATTAAAAGAGGCTACCGGACACCCGAGGAGTTAAAGAGGATTTTGCGCATTGGGATGGGACACTGCCAGGGGAGAACCTGTTTCTCTCTCCTTGTGCGCCTCATCAGCCGGGAGACAAAAATTCCTCCCCGAGAGATAAAATTACCCAAGAGGCGCTCCCCCTTAAAACCGGTGCCGATAAGAATTTTAGCCCATTTCCGAGATGAAAAGCCCTGATGTCATAATCATCGGTGGCGGAGTGGTTGGTGCCAGTGTCGGCTACTACTTAGCCAAGGAGAAAAGGAAAGTTTATATCTTAGAAAAAGAATATCCCACCGCCGGTTCTACTGGTAAGGCGATTGGCGGAGTGAGACAGCAATTTTCCCATAATTTGACTATCAGAATAATGATCGAAAGTGTCAAAATCTTCTCCCAACTATCCGAAGAGTTGGAAATGGATATTGAATGGTATCCCGGTGGCTATCTCTTTTTAGCCCATAGCGAAGAGATGAAGAATAATTACTTGAAGGCGATTGCCATCCAAAAAAGTTTCAACCTCCCGGTAAGTTTTATTTCTCCTGAGGAATGCCAAAAGATTGTTCCTTCCCTCAACTTAGAAAACCTCTTAGGTGGAGCCTTCTGTCCAACCGATGGCCACGCCAATCCCTTCAAGGTGACTTATGGTTATTTAGAAGGGATAAAGAGAGAAAAGGGGAAACTCTTCTCTTATACCGAAGTGGTGAAGATTAAAAAAGAAGGGAGAGATTTTTCTGTCTGGACCGAAAAAGGGGAGAAATTTTCCGCTCCAATAGTTATTAATTGTGCTGGTCCCTGGGCAGGGGAGGTAGGGAAGTTAGTTAACCTTGAAATCCCCATCTATCCGGAAAGACACGAAGGACTCGTTACCGAAGAGGCACCTTCTCTCTTTGACCCGATGATTGTTGATTACCGACCTGATGGTTGCTATTTCTTTCAATTTCACTCCACCCGACATATTATCGGCTGTTACACCCCTATCCCCCCAGTTTTGGGACCGGATAACAGTTCCACATTCCAATTTTTAACCGAGATGCCGAGAAGGATGCAGCGGTTAATTCCCAAATTGGGGGAAATAAGAATCTTACGGCAATGGGCAGGAAGTTACGAAATGACCCCTGATGGTAACCCAATCGTCTCGGAGACTGAGATTGAAGGTTTCTATGTGGTTGCTGGAATGTCTGGCCACGGTTTTATGCTTGCCCCCGGTATTGGTAAATTATTTGCCGAGATGATTACTAAGGGGAAAAGTTCTATCCCCTTAGATGAGTTTCGCTTAAATCGTGACTTTGGTAAAAAAGAGGTGATGCGATGAAAAAGATAATCCTTTCTCTCCTCTTTGTCTTTTCTCTTTTTT
The DNA here is from genome assembly GCA_039801905.1 of candidate division WOR-3 bacterium. NCBI lineage: Bacteria > Pseudomonadati > Caldifarciminota > Caldifarciminota bacterium. The sequence continues at coordinate 4,695 of JBDRVQ010000001.1, forward strand.
GGGCAACCAATTTTTCCTTTTCCCCTCCTAAGGCAAAAGGAAAGGTTGGGGAGATAAAGACCTTCCAATTGGAGGCGCAATACCAACACATCCCCTGTTTGGTGGGAATTAAAACCGTAGAAATTTCTTATGAAAACCTCCTCCCCATCTCCACAAGCGAATGGGAATCCCTCTCTCCGGGAAGATTCCGAAAGATTATCACTGTGAAACTGAAAAGAGAAGGGAGGGGAAAGATAAAAGTTTCCCACCTCTGTCCCATTAAAGAATCAAAGGGAGAGGTAATAATTGAGATTGAGAAAAGAACTTTTGAGGAGGCCTACCGGGAAGCAAGAAACCTACTAAGCGACCTATTTTTAGGTAAAGATATTAATCTTGAGTACTTAAAAGCCACTTTAGAGGAACTTCTTGCCAACTCCCCCCAGGCGAAAGATAAAGAGACAAAAGATTTCTTGGCAAAGGCAAAATTAATCTTACAAAATATAGAAAGAATCTTTAAGACCGCTTCGGAAATAATTAGCGGTGATTAATCACTTTTGACACTGCGGACAGAAATGGGTGCTCCGATTGCCAATTTTTATCCTCTCAATTGGTGTCCCGCAGCGCCGACAAGGCTTTCCTTCTCGGTCTTTAACCCTTAATCGCAGCTGGTAATTTCCACCCCTGCCGTTTGGCCGAAAATAATCTGATAAAGTTGTCCCTTTATCTCTTATCGCCTCCTTTAACACTTTTTTAATGGAGCGGACAAGTTTTCTTATCTCAAAAGGCATAAGGGAAACACCGCTCCTTTCCGGATGAATTCCCGCCAAAAAGAGCGACTCATCCGTATAGATATTCCCCAATCCACAGCCAACCCTTTGGTCCAAAAGAATTGACTTTATCTTCCCCTTTCTCCTTTTCAGTCTCTTCGCCAGGAAACTCTCATTAAAATCCTTAGCCAATGGCTCCGGACCTAACTCTAAGAAACCTTTTAGAACATTGGGAAACCTATTCCGGACAAAAAATACCCGGCCGAACATCCTCGGCTCAACGAAAGAGAGGTTTCTCTTATTCAAGACCAATTTTAACCTCTCGTGTCTCAATTCTCTTTTTCCCTGATGGAGAATCAACCTTCCCGAAAGTTTCAAATGAAAAAGCAATCTACTTCCATCAGAGAGGAGAAAAATGAGGTACTTCCCCCGTCTCTCTAAATCCTTTATCGCTTTCCCAATCAGTTCCCTCTTAAAAACCCTAACCGATGGGAAGCCGATAATCTCTTCTCTTTTAATAATTACATCCCTAATCTTTTCCCCTTTCAGAAAGGGGCTCAGTTCCCTTTTTATTGTCTCCACCTCTGGCAACTCTGGCATCTTCTATTATATGACCATTATAAATCCTGTCAAATCAATGTTGACAAAAGTCAATTTCTACCTAAAATTACTAATGTTTCTAAATATGGGCATAATCTTATTTTTATTCTTTCAGGCGGAGATTTCTCTACCAATCTCTTCCTCTCCTTCTGCGCCCCAAGAGATTTTGGGTGTTGAGACGCCTATAATTTCAGAAAGATATGTTCTGATGCCGGGTGATGGTCTTTTAATCACTGTTACTGGGGGAATAACTTATTCTTATGATGCGGTAATTACTTATGAAGGTAAAATTACCATCCAAATACCAAAATCCTTATTTGGTCCTTGGGAACGTTCCTTACCCCAAAGGGAGATTGTTGATGTTATTAATATCCACGGTTTAACCCTAAAAGAAGCCCAAGATTCTCTAACTTCTGTCTTCTCCCGATATTTTAAGGAAGTTAAGATAAAACTGACCTTAACCAATCTCCGCTCCATTGTTGTCTTCGTCACCGGGGAAGTACAAAATCCTGGTGCTTACAACGCCTCACCCGTAGAAAGAGTTTCCCATGTCATTCTTCGGGCAGGTAATCTCACACCTCTTGGTTCAAAACGAAATATAAAACTTATCCGACAGGATACTTTAATTATCCCGGTTGATTTGGAAAAATTTGAAACGAAAGGTGATATCTCCGCTAATCCATTTTTAGAATCGGGCGACCGGATTTATGTTCCACCCCGGGTCGGTTCGGTAATTGTGAAAGGGGCGGTGTTCGGGCGGGGCGAATACCGGATCCGGTATGCGGTTTTGACCGCCGAAAGAGAGAGGATTAGCGAAGGTCTCTACGAACTGAGCCCCGGGGAAAGAGTCTCTGATATAATTGAAAGGGCCGGTGGGGTTGCCCCTTGGGCGGACTTAGATGCCAGTTATTTAGAACGAATTAACCGAACGACGGGAGAAAAAGTAAAAATCCCACTTAAAATTTCTAAAATCCTACAAGATAAAAATCATCCTGAAAATATTGAACTAAGGGATGGGGATGCCATCATCATCCCTGCCATCAAATCTGAAGTCTATGTCCAAGGGGAGGTAAACTCTCCGGGTAGTTACCTCTTTTTCCCTAATAATCGGGCATCCGATTATATTGGTAAGGCTGGAGGATATACCATCTTTGCTAACCGAAAAAGGGCATATATCCAAAGGGAGAATAAGAAAATCTCCTTAAAAGATGACCCAATCGTTGAACCAGGAGATAAGATCTTTGTCCCCCGTCTTTCCTTTAAGTGGTGGCAGGACTATGTGACAATCTTAGCCGCCTTCACACCGTTTGCGGGTTCTATCGCCTACCTTTTACTTGCCCGTTGATACAAATCCCTTCTCTTGGCTTCTAATAAATCATCGTTTTGACCCAAATATTCGGCGGCACTGAAAATCCTCTTTCCCAAGAACTCCTGAGGGAGATAAGATTTATAATTCTCATCCCGGGTTAAATGGTGGTCTAAAATGAAGATGGCCTTTGAATTCTCCCTCAAAATTCTTCTGATATTTTCTAAAGCCTGGTTCAAATCTTCTAAGGAATAGCGATAATTTAAGAGATAGGTCATTGGCCCATCCGCCAGGATAATATCCGGCTTATTCTCTAAAATAAAACTCACCGCCTCTTCTCGCAGTGGACCCTGGACATCGGAAGTGAAGAGAAACTTCTCGCCATCGTCGATTAACACCTCTACTACAAAACCTAAATATTCCGCCTTTCCGTGAAAGACGGGCGGCGAAAATTTAATCCGCACCCCTTTCCGAAAAAATTCCCTGCCATCCGCTATCTCCCAGCGGGCAACAAAATTCTCAATCCTTCCTAAGAAATGCGCCGCCCGCCTCCTTTGGCTCTCATTGATATTCCCCTGGGGATCTTTCAAAAAACAGACCTTATTTTGATAAATCTCAGGAGATTCTGGGTTGTGGTGGTCATAGTGATAATGGGTAACGATTATCACCTCGCAAATCTTTACCCAGTTAATAATCTCTTGCCATTTCTCTTCTTTTCGCTTCACTTCTAAGGGATGGGGCGGTAAATTAAAACGAGAAGGGGAAAGGGCAACACCGGGGTCAATAAAGATTGATAAATCTTTTGTGATCACGACGGTCGCCATACTCCTCACTCCTAAACTTTCACTGGCGACCGGAACAATCTTCACCTTTTAAGAACTAACAAGTTTCTCTCTGGGATTCGTATTTGGCGATCTTATCAATCCTCCTTTTATGCCTGCCTCCCTCAAATTTCTCCTTTAAGAAAGTGGTAAGGATCTCTTTTGCCTCTTCTTCTTGGGTAAAGTTTGCCGCCAAAACCAAGATATTGGCATTATTATGATTCCGCGCCATCTTTGCCATCTCCTTATTAAGACAGAGCGCGGCTCTTATCCCTTTTGCTTTATTGGCGGCGATTGTCATCCCCAATCCCGAACCACAAATTAAAACCCCCCGGTTTAATCTTTTCTTTTGAATCGCCTCCGTTACCCGAAAGGCATAATCGGGATAATCAGTTGGTTCTTCGCTAAATGTCCCAAAGTCAAGAAATCTTATTTTAGGAAAACTCGCCTTTAATTTTTCTTTTAGGGGGAAGCCCCGATGGTCACTGGCGATGCCAATTCTCATTTAGAGATAGGTGAGCCAATGGTATTTATCTTCCTTTTCCCCCATCACAATCGCAAAAAATTCCTCTTGCAACTTCTTAGTTATCTTTCCCACCTTACCATCGCCGATTTTAATTTTATCGATGGAACGGATTGGCGTAATCTCCGCGGCACTTCCTGTGAAAAAGGCTTCATCCGCTAAATAGAGAAACTCCCTTAAAATCATCTCTTCTATCACTTCTATCCCTAAATCCTTGGCAATTCTTATTACCGTATCCCGAGTAATTCCCGGTAGGATGGTGGCATGAAGGGGTGGGGTATATAACTTTCCATTTTTCACCAAAAATATATTCTCGCCAGAACCCTCACTCACAAAGCCGAAGATATCCAAAGCAATCCCTTCCGCATAGCCATAACTGAGAGCCTCCATCTTGATTAATTGGGAATTCATATAATTGGCGCAGACCTTAGCCATCGCCGGAAAGGTGTTGGGTGCCATTCGGTTCCAGGAAGAGACCATCACATCCACTCCTTCTTCCGTTGCCCCCTTTCCTAAATATTTTCCCCAATAGAAAGTGGCAATGGCGACACAAACCGGACAGGGAAAAGGATTAACACCCAGTTCGTTATAACCGCGATAAACAATCGGTCGGATATAACATTCCTCTTGCCCGTTAGCCTTTATCGTTTCTATGCAAGCCCGATTGACCTCTTCCTGAGAAAATGGTATCTCCATCCGATAAATCTTTGCGGAATTGAATAACCTTTCGGTATGCTCTTTTAGCCGGAAGATGGCGGAACCTTTCTTCGTCTTATAACAGCGCAGGCCTTCAAAAACTCCAGTTCCGTAATGGACCACATGAGATAGGATATGAATCTTCGCTTCGTCCCAGGGGACCAATTTCCCATCCATCCAAATGAATTTCGCCTTCTCTATGGGCATATTTATTTTTAATGGCGGCGAAGGGACTCGAACCCCTGACCAAGAGATTATGATTCTCCTGCTCTACCAACTGAGCTACGCCGCCCATCCGTTTTCCGCCGCCCCTCGCAAGTAGGAGGTGAATAGTGAGGTGGGTTGAATAAGGAACTTACGAAGGGGCGGCAAATTAAATAATTCATAGGTCTTATTTTAAGCCAAAATTATAAAATGTCAAATAAATTCAGCAACGCTTTTTAGAGGAAAGAGTAAATACCATTGCCCGAAAAATCATTTTAATAAAATCCATCCGATCCCAAAAAGACCTTGCCCGATTTTCTTCCCAAACGGACGAAGATTCTGCTTGACAAGTTGAAAAAATAAAGTAATTTTAACCAATGCCCAGGATAATCTCTATCGCGAACCAAAAGGGCGGTGTCGGAAAAACCACCTCAGCGATCAATCTCAGTTGCGCCTTTGCCCTAAAAGGAGAAAAGACTTTACTCTGCGATTTGGACCCTCAGGCGCATGCCACCTTAGGTTTGGGTGTGGATAAGAGAAAAATTAACCTTTCCATTTACCATTGCCTTTTGGAAAAAGAGAAGGTGGCGACGGCGATAATTAGAGATGTTCAAAAAAATTTAGATCTTCTTCCCGCTAATATTGATTTAGCGGGCGGGGAGGTAGAATTTTTACACTTAGAAAATCGGGAACTCCTCTTAAAAGAAGCATTAGAACCGATCGCTTCTCATTACTCCTGGATTCTTATTGATTGCCCCCCCTCCTTAGGAATTTTAACGATCATCGGTTTAGCCGCGGCGGATAGCGTTTTAATCCCTATCCAATGCGAATACTACGCCTTAGAAGGTGTCGCCAGACTTCTGGACACGATAAATCTCATCCGCCACAAGGTTAATCCAAAATTTGAAATTGCCGGTATCCTCTTAACGATGTATAGCGAAAGGCTCAACCTTACAAAACAAGTTGCCCAGGAGGTGAGGAGATATTTTGGAAAGTTAGTCTTTAATGTCACAATCCCTCGGAGTGTCCGGTTGGCGGAGGCACCAAGTTTTAATAAGTCAATATTTCAGTACGCCAAAAATTCCGTTGGTGCCAAAGCCTATTTAGCATTAGCGGAGGAGATAATAAATAGTGGGCGATGAACAAAAGGGAGGTAAAATGACAAAGAAGGTTTTGGGAAAAGGATTGGCTGCCCTTCTATCCGAAGAGGGGAAAGCAGCGGTAGAAGGGGAAATCAGATACTTGAAAGTGGAAGAGATCCAATTTAATCCCTATCAACCTCGAGAAAATCCCGAAGAGGATATTACGGAGATGGTAAATTCCGTAAAACAAAGAGGAATTCTCCAACCGATATTAGTCCGGAGGAAAGAAGGGGGTTACGAACTGATCGCCGGGGAGAGAAGACTTCGGGCAGCGAAGGAAGCCGGTTTATCGGTTATTCCGGCGGTCATTAAGGAAACCTCCGAGTCGGAGGCATTAGAGTTAGCACTGATTGAAAACCTTTTGCGCAAAGATTTGAACCCTTTGGAAGAGGCATTGGCTTATAAACGGTTAGTAGAAGAATTCCATTTAACTCAGGAAGAGATTGCCGAAAGGGTAAATAAAAGTCGCTCTGCGGTTGCCAATGCCCTTCGCCTCTTAACCTTACCGCCAAAGGTGAGAGACTACTTAAAGGAAGGGAAAATTACTGCGGGTCACGCCCGCGCCCTTTTGATGCTAAACAATCGGAAAGAACAAGAAGATTTATGCGAACGAATTATTCGGGAATCCCTTTCGGTACGGCAGGTGGAGAAGTTAACTTCTCAAGAAAAGAGAAAAGGCGGAGAAAAAGAGATGATAAAAGAAAAAGATGCCTACCTCCAGGCGATGGAAGACCTCCTCCGAGAATATCTGGGTACCAATGTCTCAATTATAAAAAGAGGGGAAAGAGGTCAAATCGTAATTGAATTTCTTTCGGACGAAGATTTCAATCGGATTATCCGTTTAATAAAAAGGTGAGATTTAAAAAGGAGACGGGGAGAGACGAGGATAGAGACACGCCGAATTAAGGAAGGCTTGGGTTAAGTTATGGGATTTCTATTACTTTGGGAGAGGAAAAGACCGGGATAGGGTGAGAATCAAGGAGAGACTTTTATGTAGACATTTTTTATAGACATTTTTTAACTCTTGCCTATCCCACCCTTTTTCATTTTCATTTTTACCCTTTTCAAAATTATAGTTGACATTTTAAAATTCCCCAATATAATCAAATTCTATGATTAAAGATAAATTATTGCGCCGACACCTTCGGATTAGGAAGAAGGTGAAAGGAACAGCGCTACGCCCGCGCCTCTTAGTGAAAAGAAGTAATAAGCACATCTATGCGATTTTGATTGATGATGAAAATCGAAAGGTGATCTCCGCGGTCTCTTCCTTAGCCAAAGAGATTAGGGAAATGAGTGGAAATCTCAAAGGGAAGGTGGCGATTGCCAAAGAGGTGGGTAAACTTTTGGCTGCAAAGGCAAAAAATTTAAATATCCAAGCGGTGGTCTTTGACCGGGGTGGTTATAAATACCACGGTCGGGTAAAAGCATTAGCCGAAGGTGCTCGGGAAGGAGGGTTAAAATTTTAGAGGAGTTAGAAGCGAAATTTATCGAAAGGGTAATTGAGATAAAAAGGGTCTCTAAGACGGTAAAGGGAGGGAAACGTTTCAATATCTCGGCATCGGTTGTGGTGGGTGATGGTAAATCAATGGTCGGAATTGGTCATGCTAAGGCGGCGGAAGTGGTCCAGGCGGTAAAGAAGGCAACCGAGAAGGCAAAGAAAAATATGGTGAAAATCTCCATAAAAGGGAGAACTATCCCTCATCCGGTGCAAGCCAAATTTGGGGCTTCCAAAGTCATCCTTAAACCGGCTTCTCCGGGAACCGGCATTATCGCTTGCCAGCAGGTGCGCGCTCCGGTGGAGGCGCTCGGCATCCAGGATATTCTAACCAAGTCCTTCGGATCTCGTAACCCCTACAACTTAGCTACCGCCACCATCAAAGCCTTAATGAAACTCAAAACCTTAGAAGAGATCGCCCGGATGCGAAATAAACCAATCGCGGAAATTATTGGAAAAGAGAAAGATTATGAAGAAACTGAAGATAACCCTTAAAAAGAGCCTAATTGACGAGTGGGAAAAACATAAAAGGACGATTCGGGCTTTGGGTCTGAAAAAAGTTCGCCAAACTAAGATCCATAATGATACCCCAGCCATCAGGGGGATGATTGAAAAGGTTAAACACCTTGTGATTGTGGAGGAGATCGATGCTTAAATTATCTTCCTTAAAACCACCAAAAGGAGCAACGAAAAAGAGGAAAAGGGTCGGTTGCGGACCGGGCTCCGGCCACGGAAAAACCTCCGGGCGGGGGCATAAAGGGGCAAAAGCCCGCTCGGGGAAAGAATTTGACTCCCGTTTTGAAGGGGGACAGACACCTTTCTACCGACGTATCCCAAAGAGGGGATTTAAAAATCCCTTCCGAAAAGAATATGAAATTGTCAACCTCTCCGCCCTAAAAAAACTTGGAGAGAAAGAGATAACCCCCCAGTTATTAAAAGCACGAAATCTGGTAAAGGAAGGAAAATTGGTGAAGATTCTGGGGGAGGGGGAAATTGATTTTCCTCTAATTGTTTCCGCCCACGCCTTTTCTCAATCGGCAAAGGAAAAGATTGAAAAGGCGGGTGGGAAGGTGATCATTATAAAATGATTCAGAATATCCCGAATATCTTCAAGATTCCTGATTTGAGAAAAAGAATTCTTATTACCCTCGCCTTGGTAATCGTCTACCGCCTCGGGGCTCACATCCCAACCCCCGGGATTAATGCCGCCGCTTTAGGTCTCCTCTTAGCCCAACTCCGAGGAACTGTCTTTGGCCTTTACGATATCTTTGTGGGAGGTGCCTTATCCCGAGCTTCGGTCTTCGCCTTGGGTATTATGCCTTACATTTCTGCCTCAATTATGTTCCAACTTTTAGGATCTGTCTTTCCCACTTTGGAGAAACTTCAAAAGGATGAAGAGGGACGGAAGAAGATAAATCAATATACCCGATACGCCACGGTATTATTAGCAATGATCCAGTCCTTCGGGATCGCCACCTATTTGGAAGCCCAACCCCCGACCGCTGCGGGACCGATTGTCCTCTTCCCGGGCTTTTTCTTTCGCATCCTCACCGTTTTCACCCTCACCGCCGGAACGATTTTTGTGATGTGGCTGGGGGAACAGATCACCGAAAAAGGGATTGGTAATGGCATCTCTTTTATCATCTTCATCGGGTGTATTGATTCCACACCGCAAGACCTTGCCCGTACCTGGGGTATGGTGCAGGCGGGAGAGTTATCCTGGTTTTCCCTTTTAATTATTGGAGCAATTATCTTCGGCATCTACGCTGGTGTTGTGCTGATGACCCAGGCGATGCGCAAAATTCCGGTTCAATATCCCAAAAGGATTATCGGAAGGAGAATTTATGGTGGTCAAACGACCTACATCCCTTTACGAATCAATACTGCGGGTGTCATCCCCATAATCTTTGCCCAGAGTCTCATCGTCTTTCCCTCAACCTTTGCCGCTTTCTTCAAAGCTCCCTTCCTTACCCAAATCCAACAAATCCTCTCCCCCGGTGGTTGGCTCTATAACCTTATCTTTTTCGGACTGATCATCTTCTTTACTTATTTTTATACCTCAATTGTCTTTAACCCAAGGGATTTGGCAGAAAATATGCAGAAGTTTGGTGGTTTCATCCCGGGAATCCGCCCCGGGGAGAAGACTGCCGAATATATTGACCGGAGCCTTTCTCTAATTACCTTGCCCGGATCAATCTTTTTAGGTCTAATGGCTTTAATCCCTTGGTTTCTAATGTCTACCTTCCGGATCCCCTTCTATTTTGGTGGTACAACCCTTTTAATCATTGTCGGTGTTGCCTTGGATACTATTCAGCAGATTGAATCACACCTCTTGATGCGCCAGTACGAAGGTCTGATGAAAGGGGTGAAGATAAAAGGCCGCCGATTTTAGTTTGAACCCCAAAGAAATCATTCGGAAGAAGAGAGAGGGAGAAAACCTCTCTTCAGAAGAGATAAACTATTTCGTCTTTAATTATACAAAAGGAATTATCCCCGATTATCAAGCCGCCGCCTTTCTGATGGCGATTTTTCTCAACGGCTTATCCTTTATGGAAACAAAGGCTTTAACCAAAGCGATGATTGACTCGGGTGAGAGATTGGACCTCTCTCTGATTGAGTCCCCCAAAATTGATAAGCATTCCACCGGGGGAGTAGGCGATAAAATTTCTTTAATTTTACTACCATTGGTTGCGGCCTGTGGTTTATCCGTCCCCAGTTTCGCCGGAAGAGGTTTAGGCCATACGGGTGGAACAATTGATAAGTTAGAAGCAATCCCGGGCTTCCGAAGTGATTTATCCAAAAGGGAGATATTAGACCAATTAAAGAGAGTTCACCTTGTAATCACTTCACCCACGGCGGAGATCTGCCCCGCAGATAAAAAGTTCTATGCCCTGCGCGATGCCACCGAAACGGTAGAATCTTTACCCCTAATCGCCGCTAGTATTATGAGCAAAAAGATAGCCGAAGGGATTGACGGCTTAGTCTTAGATATCAAATTGGGGAAGGGGGCTTTCTTAAAAGAGATAAAGACCGCTCGGCGTTTAGCTAAACTCATGCTCCAATTGGGAAGAGAATTCCGCCTAAGAACTACCGCCTTATTAACAAATATGGACGAACCGCTTGGATGGTATGTGGGCAACTCCTTAGAGATTAAAGAAGCAATTGAAGCCTTAAAGGGAAATACGGCACCGGATATAGAAGAATTGATCTTCGCCCTCGGCGAAGAGATGTTAATTTTAGGAAAGATTGTCAAGAAGAGAGAAGCAGCGAGAGAACTTTTAGGGAGAAAATGGAAAAGCGGTGCGGGGTTAAAAAAATTTAAAGAACTGATTGAAGCCCAGGGTGGGGAAGTAACCGTAATTGATGATTATAAAAAACTACCCCAAGCAAAATACCAAATTGCGGTTCCCTCCCCGAAAGATGGTTACATAAAATCAATTCCCGCCGGGATGATTGGAGAACTTTTTGTCGCTTTAGGCGGTGGCCGGAAAAAGAAAGAAGACCCGATTGATTACAGTGTTGGTTTCCACTTCTTAAAAAAGAGAGGGGAGTGCATCAAAAAAGGGGAAATTTGGGCGGAAATCTATTGCCCCGATAAAGTAAAGGGGGAATGGGTAAAGGAAAAATTGGAAGAAATAATTGAGATCACTCCCCAACCTCCTAAAAAGTTAAAACTTATCCTCCAGAAAATATCACTATAGATCCAAAAGGTTTAGGCCAATCTCTTCGGATTTCTGACGTAAAATCTTCATCGGCGAGGGCAAGATAAAAATTTCCGCGGTGGCGGTGACGGTACCGGAGAAGAGATGCCCCCCAACCGTTGAGAAATTGGGCAGAGAGAGGACGACATGACAATGGATAAAAACTTCACCCTCCAGAAGTGCGATATTCCCAAAAAGGGAAACGATTTCGCATTCCTCAGAAACGAACCGCTTGAGGTAATGTTTCCGCAAAAGGTCATAATAACCAATTGTAAATTCCTTACCCGCGCCAATCCCCAAGATCATTCCTCCTTTTATCTTCTTTTCTTTTGAGAAATCCTTTAAGGCAGTTATAATCTCCTCTCCTTTGACTAACCTTAAAAGATAAAAACTCCTCAGCCTTTTAGCTCGCATAAGAAAATTAAATCTTATTAAAGATAATCCTAATTACTTCCGGCGATGACGCATCGCCTTCCTTCTCTTCTTAAATTTATGTCTCTTTACCTTCCTCAACTTCCTCTTTCTCCCACAGGGCATACTACCCTCCCTTACTCAATAGATTCTTCAACACCTTTGAGGGCTTAAAGACCGCTACGCGGCGCGGGGGTAAACGCATCTCCGTATTCGTTTTTGGATTGCGCGCCACTTTTGATTTCCGCATCTTCGTGGAAAAGACACCGAAACCCCGCAACTCAATCCGATGGCCTCTCACTAAATTTTTTCTAAATTCTTCAAGAAAAATTTCCAGTATCCTCTCAATCTCTTTCCGCGAGATATGGGGATAAATATCCTTTATCTCCTTCTCTACGGTCTCAACGAAATCATTTCTCGTAATCGTCATCTCCCCTCCTATCGGCACTGGCTACATTTTTTCGTCTGGCAAGAAGAACAGGAAGAAACACCGCTTCCCCCCCGGGAAAAGGCAAAGGGGGAAAAAAGAATTTCCAATTTCTTCCCGCCGCACTTGGGGCATTTCACCTTCTCTCCTTTGCGCAAACAGAGTTCCTCAAAAATTGCTCCGCACTTCTGACATTTAAAATCTCTTAGCGGCATAAAAAATTATACAAAAATTTTTTCTTTTAGCAAGACCTTGCCCTAAAAAGTTAGGCTCGGACCGATTTTAAGATTAAAAACCTCTCAGTTTCACCTCCTTAACGTATCTCTTCGCTTTTCTTAGAAGGGCTGCCGCTTCTTCCCTACTGTAAGGTAAGACCCTTCGGAACTCCTTTTGCCGGGCTCTTTCCGGGATGTATTGTTGAAGATAATATCTCTTTCCCCCGGCAATCTTTTTCCCAATCTCCTCTATCTCTTCTTCCCCCACAAACTTTCTCACGAGAGTTGTCCGAAATTCATAATCCAGATTGCCTTCTAAGAGAAAGCGAATTGTCCTCTCAATCAAACCGATTTCTACTTTCCGGCCAGTGGCTAATTGATATTTCACAGGATTTAAGACCGTTTTGATGTCCAAGGCGCAATAGTCAATAAGCCCTTCCTTCTTTAAACGCATCAACACATAAGGGAAACTCCCGTTGGTATCAATCTTTATGGGAAAACCGAGCCTCTTAATCCTTTGGGTCAGAGAAAATATCTCCGGATGAATTAGAGGTTCGCCTCCGGTAATCACCACCCCGTCAAGCCATCTCTTATTTCTCTGCAAGGTCTTTTCAATCTCTTCGTAAGGCAGGGGTTCTAAATTAAACCTTTTTGGATTCTTAACCGCTAGGGGATAGTTTTGGCAGAAAGGACAGAGGAAATTACATCCTCCCACAAAGATTACACCGCTCACCTTTCCGTCCCAATCCGAAAGGGAATTGGGGATAAAGGAATAAATCTCCATACTTCAAAGGTTAAGCAGTTCTCTTAAATTTTTATAAGTGGGAGGAATTTTCTCCCACCGCCCAATCTCTTCTCCATCCTTTTCTAAAAGAACAGTTGGTACTTCCGAAATATCCCGATAAGAACCTTCTGCCAGACCATCCACCGTTTCCAAGTCGTAGTAGATAACCTTCCCTTCCGGAAGGTATTTATTCTTAAAATACTCTATCTTCTGATAGACCTTTTTGCAGATGGGACATCCTGTTTTACCAAAAACCAAAAAAGAAAGCATATCTCCTCCGTTTTTAAGATTAAATTTAGCAAATAAATCCCTTTCGTCAAGAAAAAAGAGTTGGTGATGTGATTAAGATTTTGGCGAACCCCCTTCATCTCACCTTTTTGCTTTTCGGATGTATCGCCCAAGATACTGGTTTTCTGAGGTTATCCCCCCGATCGCCTGCCCGAGAGCCTTAGGGAAGAAATGAAAAGGGAAAATCCCGGAGGGAGACGATCCCCCAAAAAAGTTCTCAACTCACTGCGAAAAAGGGGAAGAAAGGAAAGAGAAAAGAAAGGCGGGAAAAAGGTAAGGAAAACCCCCTGAAAATTCCTTTCTTCCACCTTTCGCCTTAACTTCCCAATCACCTTCCGGAAAACCTATCGCCAAAATTAAAAAAACTTTATTTTGTCTAAAAAGAAATATCGGCTGACTCTTTTCTCCGTTATCTTGAAAAACCTTTTGGCGTATTCCTAAAAGCTTCTGGCTTAAGGTGGCCATCGTCTCTTTTAACGCTTGCAAATTCCTCTTGACCTTTTCAATTTCCCCTCTATAATTGATTAAATTCACTCATGCAGAATGAAGAGAAGAGAAAAGTTGGGGGTGTAGCTCAATTGGGAGAGCATCTGCTTTGCAAGCAGAAGGTCGGCGGTTCGAATCCGCTCACCTCCATAATTGTTTTTAAGGAGGTGCTATGATTTTTGAGGTGCCGCGAGAAATTTTCTTAGAAAAATTAGAAATCGCCTTGCCAGTAATTCCCACCCGCTCCCATTTTCCCGTTCTCCAAAATATCGTCTTAGATGTTGAGACAGATAAGATTACCTTTTTTGCTACCGATTGGGACAATTCTGTCCAATTAGAACTTCCCTTCCCTGAGCCGAAAGATATCTCACCAACTAAGTTAATTGTTCGGGCGCGAGAACTGGCTGAAATTTTAAGAGGAGTAACCGAACCGGTCGTATCTTTTGAGACCGAAGAGAATGTCCTAAAATTAAAAGCGGGAAAGGGGGAATATACCTTCTCCCTCTTAGACCCCAAGGAATTTCCGGAAACCATCCCCGTGCCGGAGGAGAGAGAATTGGAATTTTCCTTTTCCCTCCTCCGGGAACTATACACCACTACCTCCTTCGCCGTCGCCAAAGAAACTGCCCAACAGGCAATCTCCGGTCTCCTCTGGGAAATTCGGGAGAAGGAGACGAGGATGGTAGCTACTGATGGGCGCCGTTTGGCGTTGATGAAAAAAGAGGGGGAATTTGGTAAAGGGAGGAAACTCCAAGCCATCATTCCGCCCAAACCCTTTGAAATCCTCCAAAAGATGGGCATTGAGAAGATGAAGGTCGCCTTCAATTCAGGGAGCGTCAGTTTTCGGGGGGAAGATTGCCACGTAATATCCCGCCTCATTGAGGGACCTTATCCCGACTACGAAAAGGTCTTACCGGCGAAGTATCCCTATTGTCTCTCCTGTTCGCGGACCGAACTCATTAACGCCTTAAATCGCACTTTAATCTTCGCCCCCTCTTTGACAAGACTTGTCATTTTTAATCTCAAAAAGAGAGAAGTCTTTTTAGAAGCCTCCTCCGAGATTGGTATCAGTAAAGAAGAAGTGAAAGGAGAATATAAAGGGGAGGAGATGGAAGTGGGGGTCAATGGTATCTTCCTCACCGAAATCCTTAAACATATTAAAAGTGAAGAGGTGGATTTAGAACTCGCCTCCGCCACTCAAGCCTTAGTGATAAGACCCAAAGAAGAGACGGAAAGGAAGGAAAAATTATTCCTCTTAATGCCGATGCGCCTGGAATAAATTTTGATAAATGAGAAATAAACTCCTCCTTCTCCTTCCCCTTCTTCTCCTCTCTTGTCGGGAGAAAATCAAACCTTACATCAACGCCCTTTTACTAAAAAGTATTGAAGAAGAAGGTATTTCTTATTACAAAAGAGTTTATCTTTATAAAGAAGATGGCTTCGCCTTCATTCCCCAAGTGAAGATTAACGATACCAGCCTTCCCATCACCGATTTCTCCTACCACTGGTATCTATACGAAGAAGAGAAAGCCTTCGCCCCGGAGAGGAGATATCTATTGGTGATTGACCACGATGGGGGAAAGGCAACCAGTGAGATAATCTTTCCGGGCAATTTCGAAATTAAAAAGCCCGAAGAAAATTTCCTCCTCCAAAAAGATTCCAACCTCTTTATCATTTGGCAGAGGGCGAAAAATGGGGAAAGATACCTCCTCTCCCTTTATCTCGCCTACTCTTATCTTGACACCAGCGGTAATAACCTCTCTTTTGTCTTCGCTTCCGATACCTTAATCT
Source organism: candidate division WOR-3 bacterium (assembly GCA_039801905.1). NCBI lineage: Bacteria > Pseudomonadati > Caldifarciminota > Caldifarciminota bacterium. The sequence goes on from JBDRVQ010000001.1 coordinate 20,334, forward strand.
CCGATACCTTCTTCCTCTACCAGAAAGAGATTATCTTTCCCCGAAATGTGGAGAGGATTAATTGGGGAGAAGGAATTATCAACATCTGGGCGGTAGCGGGCTCTCTCGTCCTCCCCGGGGAGAAAGAAAATATCAAAGGAAGGGGAAGGGGATTTTATTCCGGCCTCAACCACTCCGGAGAAAGATACTTTCGGGTAGCACAAGTCGGAAAACGGACATCCGCTTTTTCGCCGATGGTGAAAGAGAGATGGCAGAGAAAATTGGGCTTAAGATGAAGAGAATAGTTATCATACTCCTTCTTCTAACTGCCTGCCAAAAAAACGAGAAAAATTATATCTCCGCTTTTATTTTAAGAAGTGTCGGTACCCCCTGGCTCTATCCTGAATACTACAAAGAGGTTTATATTTATAATAAAAATGGCTTTCCCGAAGTTCCCACCGTCCAGATTAACGACACCAACCTTCCCCTTTATGACTACCACGAGAATTGGTATCGTTTTATTGAATTTCGTAAGTTAGATATTGACCGGGAATACAAAATGGTTGTTAAAACACCTCAAGGAATGGTATTCGGGGAAGTCTATCTCCCCGGGGAATACGAAATTCTCAGCCCAGATTCAACCTATATCTTAAAAAGAGACTCCTCCCTCAAAATCTCCTGGCGGAAGGCGTATGGAGCGAAATGGTATTGGCTCGACTTAACAATTGAATACGACTACGAAGATACTTTGGGAGAATGGGATGATTATGAATTCTGGATGGATACCATCCTCTTTGACACATTCTGTATCTATGAGGCAAATCGCTTCTTCCCTCCGGATATTGATACGATATTGGAGGGGGAAGGGGTGATTAATATCTGGGCGCTGGATGGTCCACCGATCCTCCCTGGTTCTTTAGGCAATATCAAAGGCGAAGGCTATGGCTTCTTCCATTGTGCCTACCAACCCCCGGAACGCTATTTCTTCGTTGGCACTACCCCAAAAGAGAGGAGAATCAAATCAAAGGGAAAAGAGAAACTGGAACGTCTTTACCGATTCCAAAGAGATGGAATTTATCGCTGACTTTCACATCCATTCCCCTTATTCCCGAGCGGTGAGTAAGGAAATGACGATAAAAAAGATTGCGCAATACGCAAGGTATAAAGGGATAAAGTTGGTAGGAACTTCTGACTTCACCCATCCCGAATGGCTCGCCCGTCTCAAGGAAGAACTGAAAGAGACCGGAAGGGGGGTTCTAAAATTGGAAGGAGAGGATGTCCACTTCATCCTCACAACCGAAGTGAATAACCTGGCGGTGAAAGATGGCAAGTTGCGAAGAATTCATAACATCATCTTCACCCCGTCCTTTGGTGATGCGGAGCGGATTAATCAATTTCTTTCTAAGTACGGGAATCTATCTTCCGATGGTCGGCCAACCCTTTCTCTATCCAGCCGGGACATGTTAGAAGGAATCTTAAACATCTCGCCCGATTCCTTTATTGTCCCTTCTCACATCTGGACCCCTTGGTTCTCCCTTTTCGGTTCGGTCTCAGGATATGACGCGATTGAGGAGTGTTTTGAGGATTTAACCGATGAGGTTTTTGCCTTAGAGACCGGCCTCTCCTCAGATCCCAAAATGAATTGGCGGCTCTCTTCTCTGGATCGGTTTTCCCTCATCTCCTGCTCGGATGCCCACTCCCCTCAAAAATTAGGAAGGGAGGCGAATGTCTTTTTTGGTGAAATTTCATTTTCGGAGATAAAAGAGATCTTAAAGAAAAAGGATAAAAGTCGTTTCTTATACACCATAGAGTTCTTCCCCGAGGAAGGGAAGTATCATTACGATGGCCATCGGAACTGTGGTGTGAACCTCTCGCCGAAGGAAGCAATCTTAAATAATGACCTCTGTCCCGTCTGCGGCAAGAGATTGACCATTGGTGTTCTCCACCGGGTGGAACTCCTGGCGGATCGGGAAGAGGGATTCATCCCGGAGAATGCCATCCCTTATAAAAATCTCATCCCCTTAGACGAAATCATCGCTGATGCCTTAAAATTGGCCAAGGATAGCCTGGCGGTGAAAAATAAATATCTGGAGATGGTTAAGACCTTCGGTCCGGAATTTGACATCTTGCTCAAAGTGCCGACCGAAGACCTTAAAAAGAGACCGGGCTTTGAAAAGATTGGAGAAGGAATTGAAAAGATGCGGAAGGGAGAGGTAAAACTCATCCCCGGTTATGACGGCGTCTTTGGTAAAATTAGCCTCTTTTCCGAGGAGACGCCCCAAGGGGAATCCCAAATGAGCCTATTCTAAATTATGGAGAGAATCTGGACCCCCTGGCGGAAGGAATATATCCAATCAAAAGCGAAAGGTTGTTTTCTCTGTCGGGCGTTAAAAGAGAAGAGGGATAGAGAGAACTTTATCCTTTTCCGGGGGGAAAAATCTTTTCTCATCCTGAACCGTTTCCCCTACAATAATGGTCATTTGCTGGTTGCCCCCAATGCCCACAAGAAAATGGAAAAAATCACTTCCCAGGAGGGCAAGGAGATTTTAGAACTCACTCTCCTTTCCGTGAAGGTCTTAAAAAAGGTCTTAAAGTGCCAAGGACTAAATATCGGAGCAAATTTGGGTAAAGTGGCGGGGGCCGGTCTCATTGGCCACTTCCATCTCCACATCGTTCCCCGGTGGCTCGGTGACACCAATTTCCTTCCCATTCTGGGGGAAACCAAGACCATTGCCGAATACTTGGAAGAGACTTACGAGAAACTTTTACCATTTTTTGAAAATAGAAAATGAAAAAGATAACTCTCATCTTGGCCCTAATTTTTACTATTGGCTTCTTTTCCGTAATTACCTTAGAGATTATTCATAGGTATCGTTTTAAGATGGGGTGTGAAGATTGGCTGAAATTAGCCGCGGAGGCGGTGGATATTTATCAGGCAAACGAGTTCTTAGGAAAAGGGATAGAATACTTAGAGAGGAAAAACTTAACTACCGGTAGTTCTGCCTACTTTCTTAAAAGCCCAAGCGCTGACCTCGGATTGTGGTATCAGAGATTAAAGAAAGGGAAGGAAATTTTAGAGGAAGTAATTATCCGAAAGGAAAAAGGAGAAACCACGCCCTTGGAGATAAGTAACACCTTAATGAAGTTGCGGGAATTACTGGTTGACCAGGGGGAAAAGAAAACGAATGTCACTCTACCGACAAAAATCTGGATTTATCCCCACCAGTTACTATTTCTTACCTTTTATTTAGTTTTTGGTCTTAGCTCTTTGACTTTTTGGACTTGGTGGATCGGATTAAAAAGTAAAAAAAGATGATTAAGGCGGTAGTCTTTGATTTGGATAATACCTTGGTTGATTTTATGCGGATGAAGGAGATGGCGATTGATGCCGCCTGCGATGCGATGATTGATGCCGGATTAAAAATGGATAAAAAAGTTCTAAAGGAGAAGATTTATAAAATCTATGAAGAAAAAGGGATAGAATTCCAAGAGGTATTTAATTTATTATTAGAAAGGGAATTGGGTGAGATTGATTACAAAATCCTCTGCTCTGGGATTGTTGGTTACCGCCGTGCCCGAGAATTTACCCTTGTTCCCTATCCCCACACCGAGGTCACCCTCTTGGAGTTATTAAAGAGGGGACTAAAACTGGCGGTCATCTCCGATGCCCCAAAGATTCAGGTCTGGTTGCGGCTTTGCTATTTAGGCTTTCAAAACTACTTCGCGGCGGTGGTCGGCTTTGACGATACCGGTAAAAGAAAACCTGACCCTGAGCCTTTCCTTTTACTCCTAAAAAAATTGGGGGTGAAGGCGGAAGAGACGTTAATGGTTGGTGATTGGGAGGAAAGGGATATCGTAGGCGCAAAGTTGGTCGGGATGAAGACCGCCTTTGCCCGTTACGGTGACGCCTTCGGCACAAAAAAGACCGGAGCGGATTACGAACTGAATGATATCTTAGAACTACTCAAAGTGATTGAAGAATTGAATAGATGAGGACAATTTTTGGGATTGGTATTGACCTCATTGAGGTAAAAAGAATTGAGAGGACATTCTTCCGCTTCGGGGAACGTTTTGCCCGACGTATCTTCACCGAAAGCGAAATAAAATTCTGCGAGCAGAAAAAGGACGGAAAGTTTCAATCCTACGCCGCGCGCTTTGCCGCTAAGGAGGCATTCGCTAAGGCACTCGGAACTGGCTTGCGCGGGAAAATCTCTTGGCGAGAGATTGAAATTATTGATGACGAAAGGCACCGCCCGCAGATGGTAGCTAAGGGAAAGGCAAAGGAATATCTGGGAGAGAGAACTGTTCATCTCTCAATCTCCCATATCGCCGATTACGCCTGCGCCATTTGCCTCATTGAAGAGAAAAATTCCCCTTGACAAATTGGGAAAATATCTTATAATTATTTAGATTATGTCTAAGAGATTAGAAAGAGATAATAATTCGGAGAACCGGAAAGGGTTTCGGATAACCCAATCATATCTCTCCACCAATTCATCCCACCTAAATTATCAACCACACCCATTATCCGAAACCAAAAAACTTTCCGGTTCTCCGGTCAATCGTTAATCTCCCGCCTCAGAGGACTCAGGAAAATTTCGACTCTTCACCCAATAATCTTCTTTAAAAAAAGGAGTTAGTGAGAGGGAAAAAGTAAAGTCAAAAGAGTTGTCGAGATTGCTTAAAGAGGCAGGCGTAAGAACTCAAGAGAGGTTAGTTTAATCAGTAGTTTGGTAAATCTTCGCCCAAGCCCTTAAAACCTTTCCGTAAGGCCGGGCAGGGATGCCAAAATACCTCGCCCCTTTTGGGCAGGACTTAAAAAGGGCGGATTTCGCATAAACGATGGAATTATCGCCAACCTTAACGTGGTCCTTTATCCCCACTTGGCCCGCTAAGATGACATTATCCCCAATCTCCGCACTCCCTCCAATTCCCACCTGAGCAACGATCAGGCAATTCTTCCCAATCTTCACATTGTGCCCAATATGAACCAAAGCATCAATCTTCGTTCCTTTTCCAATCCGGGTCTCTCCCTTTTTTGCTAAAGCGATTGTCACATTTGCCCCGATCTCGCAGTCATCCTCAATCACCACCCAACCCTCATGGGGAATCCTTCTGTATTCCCCACCAACCTTCTCGTAACCAAAACCTTCAAACCCAATCAGCGCCCCGGGACCAATCAGCACCCTCTTCCCAATCTTCGTCCTCTTTAAGAGGACGGTGTAGGGATAAATTACCGATGCCTCCCCGATCTCCACCTCCTCCCCCACATAAACGAAGGGATATATCTTCACTCCCTTTCCCAACTTGGCTTCGGGATGGAGATAAATCAGTTGCCGGAGATTCTCTTCCCTATTCCCCAACGGTCGCTTTTAATACCTTCTTCACAATTTCCCCAATTTTACTCTTCAAATCTTCCCTCTTTGTCATCTCCACCTTGAGCGGAGGAAACTCCTTCCGGATTTCAATGTCAAAATAGGTGATCTCAACGGTAATTCGCTTCCCGCTCTTATTCACTGTCCCTAAAAGGCAATAATCCGCTCCCAATTCCCTCCCCAGTTCATAGACAATATCCTTTTCTATCCTATCCGTCTCTTTTAAGGTCCGCAAAGAGAGAACCCTTTCCACTTCGCCCTTCTCAATCAGTTTCACCTTTTTCCTCCCTTCAAAAAGTTGATAGAGATAAGTAAGGCAAGCCACTCCCAAATTATCTTCTCGCGCCTCCGGCGAAAGTTCGGAGATACTGAGAAGGGCAAACTTCTTTTCCACCGGTGGGAGCAAGGGTAAGATTCCCGCTTCCCGCCGCAGTTCCGCTAAGACGTTATCGGTGATGTCCAATCCCGGTTGGGCATAAAGGATTTTATTTTGCGAGGCGTCTAAAACCATAGAGAACTCCCCTTCCTTCGCCACCTTCTCAATCGCCTCCGCCACCTTCTTAATGATGGGGGCTAAAAGTTCTTGATTCTTTAAGGAAATCTTTCCCCTTTCTCCCCAAACCTCATCTAAGAAGTTCTTATATCTTCTCTCCAATTCCTCAATCCTCTCCTCCTCCGCCTTTTTCCCTTCCGAAGTGAGCATCAACCTTTTTGTGGCAAACTCTTCCCTTGCTGCTGTCAACTCCTTGCGCAGAGAATCAATCTGGAGGCGGTATTTCTCAATCTCCTTTTCCAATTCCCGCTTCGCCTCCTTTGCCCCTTCATATTCGGCAAGTATCCTTTCCATATCTAAATAGCCAATTTTCGTTTCCTTCGCCCAAAGGGGAGAGAGGAGAAAAGAGATAAGGAAAAAAAAGAGAAAAAAGAGATTAAACATAACTCCTCCTAATTCCCTTCACCCATCGGCCATCCCTCCCCACAATCCTTATGGGGAAAATCCCCTTCGGAACCGGTGGGTTTAACACCTTTACCCGAATATAATTGTCCGTTACCGCCATCCCTTCCCTTTCCTCCACCGCCCAAAGTTCCCGACCAAAGAAACGCTCCTCATAAGATTTCCTCTTCCTTCTTCCCAATTCCCATAAAACCCTCACCCGTTTCTTCTTTTCTCCCTTTGGGACATCATCGGGTAGAGAAAAGGCAGGGGTTTTCGGTCGGGGAGAAAAGGGGAAGATGTGAAAATAACCAAAGGGGATTTCCTCTAATGCCTTCTTCGTTTCTAAAAATGCCTCTTCCCCCTCCCCGCTGAAACCGACGATGATGTCACATCCTAAGTTAACCTCCGGAATTTCCGAAATGATGAGCGCAATCTTATCTTTTACCTCTTCGGGTTGGTAACGCCGCCCCATTCGGCGCAGGGTCTCGCGGTGAAAGGATTGGATAGCCAGATGGAGATGGCGACAGACCGGCAGAGAAGCACAGGCTTTAATTAAAGGAAGGTCAATTGTATCCGGCTCTAAGGAAGAGAGCCTTACCCGAAAATCTCCGGGGCAATTCTCAAAAATTCGCCAGAGAAGGGAAGTTAAAGAAGAATTCCTCTCCTTACCGTAAAGCCCCAGATTGAGACCGGTCAAGACAATCTCCGAAAAACCCCTCGCCACCAAAAAGGAGATTTCCGAAAAGATTACCTCTTCCGGCTTGGAACGAATCTCTCTCCCCCGAATTTCGGGCACAACACAGAAGGTGCATAAACCAGGACAACCATCAACCACCTTCACCAATGCCCGCCTCCGGGAAGGTAGGGGGAGGATATTCTCAATCAACTTCTCCTTTTCCGCCAAATCAAGGACCCGATAGACCCCCGGAAGATTTTCAATCTTCTCCCGGGCAATTCCCACCAAACAGCCGGTGACGATTACCGGTCGGTTTTTTCCGTAGCGGCGGATCAGAGAAAGAGACTTCCGTTCTGCCTCCTGAGTGACGGCGCAGGTGTTAATCAAGATAAAATCTTCTCTCCCCCCATTTCCCTTCTCCTGAAAATAGGAAGCGAGATAATCCAACTCCGCATAATTGAGCCGACACCCTACATTGAGGAAGGAAATACCCATCTTTTCCTTACCGAAAGGAAGGGAGAACCTTCGCCACCTATTTCAGGTGGTCTTCCAAGCGAAACCTCTTCTTCACCTTCCGCACTGGTAACTCTTCCCCTCCCTCTGGTTTCTCTTTCTTCCATCTCTCAGAAAGAAGGATCCGTCTCTTATCAAAATCAATCTTCAAAATGGAAAATTCCCGTATTTCCCCAATCTTGTAGGCTTCCTTCAACTTCTTCTCTCTTTCTTTTAATTGACTCATCGGGGCAAAACCTTCTAATCCATAAGGCAAGGAGACGACCAAACCCGCCGCGGGAATATCAATAATTCGGGCGTTTAAGATATCACCCTCTTTATAATCCCGAGAGAAGAGATAGAGGGGGTCTTCTTTGGTGTGTTTCAAAGAGAGGAGAATCTTCCTCTTCTCTTTATCAATCTCCATTATCACCGCCTCCACCTTCTGTCCCTTTTTCAAAACTTCCTTTGCCGAAACGACCCTTTTGGTCCAAGAGAGGTCTTGATTGCGGATGAGACCCTCAATCCCTTCTTCAATTTCGCAGTAAACCCCGTAATCGCGAAAGGTCTTGGGGATACAACTCACTCGGTCACCAACCTTATATTTCTCGCCCACTACCGACCAGGGATCGGGAAGGGTCTGCTTTAAGCCTAAGGAGATGCGCCGGTTTTCCCGGTCAATATCTAAGACAATCGCCTCCACCATATCGCCCACCTTCAAAATCTGGGAAGGATGGTGGATCACCTTGGTCCAGGACATCTCGGAGATGTGAATTAAACCCTCCACTCCCGGTTCCAATTCCACAAAGGCACCGAAATTGAGAATCGTCTTCACCTTCCCCTTCACCCGCGAACCGATGGGATACTTCTCTTCAATCCTTGCCCAGGGATGGGGGGTAAGTTGTTTGAGACTGACACTTATCTTCTCCGCTTCCTTATCAAAGGCGATAATCTTCACCTTAATCTTCTGCCCGGGACTCAAAACATCACCGGGATGACCAACCCTCTCCCAGGAGATCTCAGAAACCGGTAAGAGGACATCAAACCCTTCCAAATCGCAAAAGGCACCAAACTCGGTGAGATTTGAAACCGTCACTTCGTAAATATCCCCAACCTTAATCTTGGAGAAGAGCCTCTCCTTTATCTCTTCCTTCTCCTTTTCCAGAAGGGCGCGCCGGGAAAGGACGATCCGTGATCGGGTTAAATCCAAACTCGTAATTTTAGCCTTTATTTCCTTTCCCAGCCATTCCTCTAAGTCGGAAACCGGTCTCAAATCAATCTGGGAATGGGGAAGGAATCCTTCAATCATCCCGAACAGTTCCACCACCAACCCCCCCTCCACCTTCTTTTTCACAATCCCGCTCACCGCTTCTCCACTCTGGTAGAGAGATTCCAACTTATCCCAGAGCAACTTAAAATCCGCCCTTCTTTTGGAGATGACCGGAATCCCTTGCCGATTCTCTAACCTTTCAATTAAGACCAAAACCTCTCTTCCCTCTTCCGCCTCTTTCGGGTCCCGAAACTCTTCTAAGGGCAGTATCCCTTCCGACTTAAAACCTAAGTCAATGATCACCGCATTTCCTAATACCCGTAAAATTTTTCCCTTAACAATCTCTCCTTCCTTATACTCACTAAAACTCTTTTCGTAAAGGTCTTTTATATTATCATCCCGCATCTTTTTATTTTCCCTCCTCTTTTAAGTTTTTGATTACCCAAGAACAAAAATCATCGGGCGTGGAGGCGCCCGAGACAAAACCAACACTTTCCACATTTAACTCTTTTAACCTCTCAATTAAGGGTAACAATTCGTCTTCCCCTTCCAGTAAGAAGATTGGTTTGCCCGAGAGGGAGCCGATCTCATACAACCTTCGGGTATTGGCACTCTCCTTCCCTCCCGCCACCAGACCGGCATCAACCTTTCCCATCACCTCCTTAAACATCTTCTGCCGCCAGAAAACTTCTCGGCAGATGGTATTAAAAACGCGGATCTCCGAGAAATCATTCTTCACAATCTCCGAGAGGGCAGAATCCATAAACTCCTTAGCTAAGGTCGTCTGACAAACAATCCCAACCTTATCCCATTTTCCGAGAAAAGTCAAATCCCTTTTTTGAGAAGGGTTGGTAGAAAAGAGAAAGCCTCTCTCCCCCAGGTCCTCCATCAGGGAGATCACCTCCGGGTGATCCTGGTCGCCGAGCACCACAACCCGATAGCCATCCGCCAATAGCATCTCTACTATCTCCTTAACCCTTCTCACATAAGGGCAAGTGGTATCAACCAATCTTATACCATATTTTTCTATTTTTTTCAAGTGGCGCGAAGAAATACCATGGGTTCTTATCGCCAACACTCCTTTAAGATTCTTCCTCACCTTCTTTAAGGGGAAGATCCCCTCTCCTTTTAACTTCTCCACCACCGGCCGGTTATGAATAATCTCCCCTAAGGTATAAATCTTTTTATATCTCCTCTTCGCCTCCGCTAAAAGCCGGAGGGCGCGTTTCACTCCGGAACAGAAGCCGAAGGGCTTAACCGCCAAAACCTTCATCTGCCATCTCCTCCAGCCTCTTTCTCAGATTAAAGGCAAAATTTTTAATATCCTCTTCGGGAGAGAGTGGTTTTCCAAATCGCACCTCAATCTTCGGTAGGGCATAAGAATTTCTCAAACCTTCCCTTACCAAATCCCGGTCAACAATCATCGGAATAATTGAATCCTTCACCCCTCTCACCAGGCAGGGTACCACCGGCACCTTAATGAACTTGGCGATAAAACCGACCCCGGGCTTAAAATCCCCCATCTTCCCATTCCGGGAGCGGGTCCCTTCGGGAAAGATAAGAATTGCCTTTCCTTTTTCTGTCAACTCCTTAATTTTTAATAATAGCCCCTTAGAAAACCTTCCCCGAGATAAGGGTAGGGCATTAAAACTTCTTATCAACCAGGAGAAAAATTTTGAGACCCTAAATAACTCCTCCTTTGCCAAAAAATACATCTCCCTCCTTGCCGCCAAGACCAAGAGGGGAGGGTCAAAATTGGAGGTATGATTAGCCACAATTATCACCCCTCCCCTGGGGAGATGCTCCCGACCTAAGACTTTAAGCCGGAGGAGGATTTTGGCAATCGGATAAACGAAGAGAAGTCCGAAAAGGAAGCGCCACTTCATAAGGTCTTAATCAAATCAATAAAAATTTCCACTTCTTCGGCAATTGTCAGATGGGTGGTATCAATATAGATTGCGGAAGGTAAACGAACCAGAGGGCTTGCCTCCCGCCAGGAATCGATCCGATCCCTCTCCTGCAAATTCTCCATAATCTCTTCTAAGGGGAGGAGAATCCCCTTCTTTGCCAACTCCTTCCTTCGCCTCTTCGCCCTTTCCCTTAAATCACAAAAGACAAAGACCTTTAAGTCGGCATCCGGAAAGAGAACACTTCCGATATCCCTCCCTTCGCCAATCACATTTTTCCCCTCGGCAATTTTTCTCTGCCACCTCACCATTCTCTCCCTCACCGCTTTAATCTCAGAGAGATAAGAGACTATCCGGTCAACCTCCGGTCGGCGCAGGTCTCCGGTCACCTCCGCACCGTTCAGATAGACCTTCGCCTCCCTCCCATCCCAGTGGAAATCAATAACCGTGCGGGCTAAGAGGTTATTTAAATTATTAAAATTTTGGTAATCTATCTTTTCCCTTAAAACCGCCAAAGTGAATGCCCGATAAAAGGAACCAGTCTCAAGATAGAACCAATTTAACCTCCGGGCAGCGGACTTCGCCATCGTTGTCTTTCCGGAACCCGAGAGACCATCTACTGCCACCTTAAAATATCTCATGTCATAATTCTAACAATAATTTCCAATTTTTCAATGGTGGAAGGATGAGCAGAAATTGTGCCGGAGAGGAAGATTTACCGAAATGGAACTGAAAATTTAGTGTCAGAAAATGGGGGGTATTTCCGTATTTATTATAGAGGGCTATGAAGAAGTTAAAAGAAATTATTAAGGTAAGTTATTGGGTTCTAATCCCAACCCTTATCTCAGAAGAGAGATTAAGGAGGTGTTATGAGATAATTAGCACTTAATAAAAATGGCATTAAATCATAAGACCTTTATCAAACAGGAGGGGTTTATCTTTATAAAAAGGGGTGTAGCATACAGGGGATGGTATCAGGGATTTAATGGAAGGGATAATAGAAGTTTTAATAAAAGGCGTAATTTTAGACTTAATCGGAGATTTAATAAAGGGTTTAATCAAGAATTTAATAGAAGGTCTAAAAGAGGATATAAAGAGAAGGATAATCAGGAGCCTAAGCCAAGGTATAATCCAGAGCCTAATTAAAGGTTTAATCCGAAGTCTAAATGGAAGCCTAATCCTAAGAGAAACTTTAAGGCAGAGAGATTATTCGGAACGGATATACTCGGAGGCGTGTTAATTTTGGTTGCGGTCATATATCAAATAAGAGAGAGAAATTGGAGATATTGGTAGTGATTGGGGTAGATAGTGAAGGGAAAAAGAGGTTATTAGCGATTCACCTCATTTCGTAATCACAAGTTTCTTTAATATCGCTTCTCTTCCTTTTCGGAAAAAAAGAAAATAGATACGGGGGGAGAGTCTTTGGGCATTGAAGAGAAAAGAGTCAGAATATTTCCCGGGCAATTCTCTCCTTAAAAGAATATCAACCCGTCGGCCGGTAGCATCATAAAGGATGATCTCCAATCTCCCCGGCCTTTCTACCCGGTAGCTAATCTTTGCCTCCTGCCGGATAATGGTTGGTAATTCTAAATAGAGGGTTCGCTTCGCTGGTGAAAATAAAAGATCCGGAATGGTAAGGGAAGACATTGTGGTTCTCATCTCGTAAAACTCTTGGGTATTATTCCCTTTTAAGGCATAGACCTTGTCCTGGGCATAAGCCAGAGAAGCACCTTCTTTTACCCCTCTCCTTTTTCCGGTAATGGGTAAGGGAGTAAGGGAAAACCATCTCTCTCCTCTGATGTCATAAGCCCAAAATTCTGGACTATTTCCACCCTTAAAGGCATAGATAAGTTTTAACTTTTTATCATAGGTTAATGCGCCATCTCTAACAACTTTTGCCTTCTCCGTGGGTGGCAAATCAAACAATTCCATCCATAAACGAAGACGGGGGGCATAGGCATAAAACTTATTCGTCTTCCCTTTCAAAACATAGATATTCTGCCCATCAGTAGTGAGGGCACTTCCCCTATCAAATCGCTTCTTTCCTGGACCTTCGGGCGGAAAAGGTAAGTCTGTAAACCAAATCTCCCTCTCACAATTATAAGCATACCATTCCGTGGTTCTTCTCCCTTTCAAAAAATAGACATATCCGGTATCGCCCAATTGGAGATAGGTGAGTCCTGCCCCAGCCAAAACCTTCTTCTCACCCGGAACATCCGCTAACCTTAGCCAGACCGGTTCCTCCCTTTTTGTGTCGTAGCGCCAGAATTCTTTTGTGTTATGACCTCTAAGAAGATAGAGATACCTCCGACCATCATAAGTAATTGCCGCCCCCTTCCCTACCCGCTTTTTCGCCTCCGAATTTGGAAAACTGTCAACGAATTCCCAGGTGTCATTCCGAATAGAATATCGGTAGAAATCATTTGTATTATTCCCTTTTAAGGCGTAGATGGTGGTATCGTTAACCGCCACCAAACATCCCCCACCCTTCACCTTTTTCTTACTGGGTCCTAAGGGAAACTCTGCTTTGGGAAACCAGAGGAAAGCGGGGGTTGATTCCGAGAGGATTAAGAAGTCGTCAATTAGCCAATAGTTTCCGTGATCACCACAATAGAGGAAGGCGATCCGAACAGTGGGCTTGCCAATTACGAAATCGGTAATTTCGTGAAGGACGTATCCGTAATCATCAGTTCCTTTATATTTCGCAATACTATGCCAACTCAAACCGTTATCCGTTGAGAGCAAAACTACTCCGGAGTCCGGATATCTTTCATTATCATCATAATCATTAAAGTAACTCAACCAAACGGAATTGGCAGTGGCACAGTTAATTACCGGGGAGATTAAGGTGTCATTATTCACCTCCAATATCTCATCGGAAATCATCGCTCCCCATCGCCCATTTTTTCTTCCCTTATGCCAATCGTTGGTATTCCAGACCGGAGGTGATTCACTTCCTCCCGCTCCAATGCGCCAACCAAAAGGTGGATTGTCACCATAAGGTCCCCAATCCCCATCAAAATCTTCCGCATAGAAGGGAGGGAAAACAATCTCTTTTTTTCTCACCTTCACCCTCCGCCGGAAAGTATCGTTGCGTGGCCGCTCGTCTCCTCTCAGTTCGGTCCAGACCTTAACGGAACAGGTAACAATCCCTAAATAGTAAGGGGCAAGCCAATCGGGATTAAAGACCACTCGGGCAGTATCCCTACCCAATACGATAGAAAGTCTCTCTTCGCCTTGATATGAATAACCATCCGGTCCAGTGATTTGGAGTTTCACCGGCACATCCCTTTGGGTCAAAAGCCCAACATTTTTCACTGTCGCCTGGATGGGATAACTACTTTCGCAATAGACCGTCTCCGGCATATGAATGGCGATCGTTTTCAGATCATTGAGTAAGGGCTGGAAGGTGGAGATCGCCCTCCGACAATTGACCCTCCCCCAACCGTAATTGTTATTGGGATAGGGTCCACCTTGAATTGGCTGGTCCGAAGAATCAAGGAGAGCGGAATACACCGCCCGATACTCAGAAAACCCCTTATCCAGAAGCAAGGCGACCGCCCCGGCAATGTGGGGAGCAGCGGCGGATGTCCCTCTACTCACAATATAACCGCCTCCGGGAGAGGCGGAACGAATCCCAATCCCCGGGGCAACAAGGTCCGGTTTTATAAAATTCCAATCCAGTCTTCCCCAATACTCCGATTGATTCCAGGGCGGAAGATTGGGAGCCGGACCCCGACTGGAGAAACTTGCCACTGTATCGTTAATATCGGTTGCCCCAACACCAATCACAATTGGGAAGTTACCCGGTGCTAAGTCGGTCATTGGGTTAGGACCATTATTACCGATGGCAAAAACAGGAATAATCTCAAGTTCTCTTAAATTCCGGAGGATATTCCAAAAGAGGGTGGCCGTTCTCTCCCCACCCCAAGAGTTGCTTATCACCTGGGGGGCATCTTCACCCAATCCGGCAAACCATTGGAGACACTCCGCAATTATGGAAAACCATCCCGTTCCTAACCGGTCAAATCCCTTAGCGGCAATAAATTGGGCACCGGGTGCCACACCGATATCCTCGGGAAAAGGACCAAAACCATCACCACCACAGATTATCCCCATCGTGTAAGTGCCATGCCCATTATCATCATAAGGGGTTTGATGATGGGCAACGGCATCAAACCAGCCGTTGCGCTCCCGCCAGCGGTTGCCAAAAGCCGGATGATAAACATCAACTCCGGTGTCTAAATTGCCTACGACAACCCCTTCCCCGGTATAGCCCAATGCCCAACAAGAATCCGCTTTGATCTTTGTAATGTTCCATTCCGGATCCTCCAAGAGATCGCGCTCCGTTGATTTTGTCAATTTTGGTAATTGGATGACGAAATCTTCAACCAGATAATCCACTCCCTCCCAATCCTTTATCTTTTTTATCATCTCCGGGGTTGCCTTAAAGGCGATAAAGTTAGCAATCCAAAAGGACCGCTCATTGGTGATACCAATTTCTCTTAACTTCTTAATAATGGGTTCTTGACTTTTTTGGGCAAAGGCTTTCAAGTAATTAACCTTCTCCTCTCTACTCTTTCCCTTTAATAAAGAAAGGTCGGCTTCCTCTGTCAGATGGAGGACGATCGGAATCGTTGTGTCAGGTTTTGCCTTTTGGAGAATGGTACCAAGGGATGGGAGAATCTCACCGCCGAAGAGAAAGGTTAAGGGAAGGATGGCAAAGATAAATTTCTTGCCTTTCTTTAACCCCATAAAACTATTATAAAGAAGAAGGGAGGGGAGTCAATCTTCTCGGCAAGGGTTAACAAAGTTATGGTTGATGGTTTGCCCTTGCCAGAGGAATATTTTTAACGCTTTCCCAATTTTGGGATGGTCACGACCTCTGTAAACATTACACAAACAGTATTGATCTTATCCGAAATCGCTTTATAATCCTCCAAATGAGGAACTTATATCTCTTTCCTTTTGGGAAGGAAGGGGCAACGAAAAGGCTCCTATCGGATGCCCTATCCCTTTCGGAAAAGGGAAAAAATCGGGATTATTCTGAGATCCTGTATCTGGCACCTACACCCCGAAAGGCAAGGGAGGCGATAAAAATTTTTATCTCCCTTTTTCCTAACTCTCCTTTTGCCTTTATCCCACCCCGGTTTTTAACGATAAAGACCTTAGCCCAAGAGATATACTCTTCTTTTGCGGAGAAGGTATTTCTGCCCGATTCCTTAAAACCCGTCTTTCTTAAAAGTTTGATTAAAGGAAACTTCTCTCTTAGCTATTACTATCACATCGGAGAGTTGATTAAAGACTTAAAATCCGCCAATCTGATGAGAGAATGGGAAAAGACCAAAGGGTTAATCAAAAATCGTTTAGCCCCCTTTTCCCCAAAGAGGCTGAGAATGGAGGAGATATTTGCGCTAATAGAAAGATACGAGGAAGGCCTTAAAGAAAATTCCCTTGCCGATTCCGAAGATATATTGAAGGAGGCGACAATTTATTTGCAAAAAAGAAAGAAAAGGAAAGGGGTTCTGGTAATTGACGGGTTTATGGATTTGACGAAGTTGGAAGAAGATTTTTTATCCGCCTTAATCAATAACTTTGAGCATATCCTCGCCTTAGCCTATTTTGATACCCGGTTTCCCGAGATTTATTCCCTCCCTAAGGAGTTTGCCGATTTCATCTCTTCCTTAGGAGGGTTTGAGGTGATAGAAGAGAGAGGAGATGATAGTTTCTTAGAGCGGGAGAAGATGGCTTTCTTAGAATTTCCTTCCCGGGAAGAAGAGGTGGAAGGGATTGCCCAAAAGATAAAAAAGTTATTCTTGGATGGGAAATTATCACTTTCCCAGACGATCGTCACCTTTCCCGATTTAAATAGTTATGCCCCAATTGTGGAAAGGGTCTTTAAGAAGTATAAAATCCCTTTCACCCTTTATCCCCAACGTTCCCTTCTCGCCTCGCCGGTGGTGATACCGGTAATTAATCTATTAAGGGCGGTGGTTGATGACTATCCATTTTTGCCAACGATAACTTGCCTCACTTCTCCTTTCTTCTCTCGTTTCCATATCAAGACCAGAAATTTTGTCTCCTATTATGCCCGGCGGGCAAAAATCATTAAAGGGGAATTTAGTTGGCGGAATTTGGTCCGGGATTTGATTAAAGAATATAGAGAGGAGAAAGGGAAGAAGTCTTCTCTTCCCGGTATCTTCCAAGTAGAAAGGGATATCAATCTCTTCCTTTCAGTGAGCGGCACCCTAAAGAGGGAAAGAGGGAAAATTACCGACTTTCTCTCCCTTCTCTCCTCCGTTCTTAAAGAGTTGGGTTGGCCCGGAGAATTAAAGGAAGAAGACTTAGAACTCTGGGAAGATAAGAAAGAGTTGGTTTCTATCTTTCAGGGTTTAGAGTCTTTCCGGGAAACCGAATGTAGTCTGGCAGAATTTTTAGAGATCTTAGAGACAATTCTCAAATATCATCCCATTATTCCGGAGCGGGAGGAGAAAGGGGTTAGGATATTAGGATTATTGGAGACAAGGGGTTTAACCGCAAAACATATCTTCTTCGGCGGTCTCTGTGAGGGAAGTCTCCCTTCCCCTTTAAGACACGACCCATTTTTGCCCGATTGGCTTAGGGAAAAATTAAATCTTTTGCATTTAGAAAGACACCAAAAGTGGCAGAGACTTCATTTCTTCCGAATATTAAGGTCCGCCCAAGAGATTTATCTCTCCTATCCCCGTCAGGAAGGTGAAAGACTATTTCTCCCTTCTCCCTTCTTAGAAGGGGAAGCGATTTTGGCAAAAAGGGAGAGAATAATCTTTACCGAGGAGGAGAAAGAGCGCCTTTTAGGATTAGGAGAGGAGAAGGATTTTTCTTCGGAAGGGGTTGATTTCTCTACCGACCGAGAAGCGAAAAGGGTTTTGAAAAGAAGGTTTTATCCCTATGTCCAAGTGACCGAGATTGAGAAACTGAGAAGATGTCCTTACAACTTCTATTTGGAAAATATCTTAGGATTGGTAACAGAAGAGGAGACAAAATTTGAGATTGAACCTCGGGAATGGGGAGAATTGGCGCATCAGGTTTTGGAAAGGCTCTATGCGGAAAGAAAAGAATTTATCCCCTTAGAGGAGATACCGAAAAGGGTAGAAAAGATTCTCTCCTCCCTCCTCGCCCAGAGTGGCTTTCCCCTTTTCTGGCAGGATGTGGCAAAGAAGATTTTTGAAAAGATTTTACCCAACTTCTTAGAGATGGAAAAAGAACTAAGGGAAAAAGGGTATTATCCGGAAAGGATTGAGGAGCGGGTGAAAGGAGATCTCCTCAGAATTAATCTCTACGGCAAGATTGACCGGATTGATAAAAACCAAGATAATAAATATCTGATTCTGGATTACAAAACCGGGGGCACGGATATTTATCCCGGAGACATTGAAAAGGGGAAGCATCTCCAACTCCCCCTCTATTCCCTCCTCCTGCGGCGAAAGGGTTTAGCGGTAAGTGGATTTGCCCTCTATTCCTTTAAGGAGAAGAAGGTGAAATGGCTAGCCAAGGATGAGGTTGATTGCCAAGAAAAAGAAGAATTGGCGCAAAAATTTGCCCAAGAAGTACTCCAAGAGGCACTCCAGGGAATTTTTCCTGCGGCCCCAGTTGATGAAGGGGTCTGTCGGTTCTGCCTTTATTCTTTTCTCTGTGCTCAGGAGTAGAAATGGCAGAAGAACTTCTCACCACCTTAGTCCGCTCGCCCGCGGGTTCGGGTAAGACCGAACGTTTAGCCCGAAGGTACATTGCCTTATTAAAAAGGGGTGTCCCACCCGAAAGAATTTTAACCATCACCTTTACGGAAAAGGCAGCGGCGGAGATGAAAGAGCGCATCTTTCGCATCCTAAGAAAAGAAGACCCGGATTTGGAGAGGAAGTTGAAGGAGAGTATCTTAAAGTTAAGGATCTCCACGATTGACTCTTTCTGCTTCTCTTTAATTCGCACCTTTTCCCCTTATTTAGAATTACCACCAGATTTGGAGGTCAATCCGGAAAGCGAAATCTTGTGGCTTCTCTCCTCTTATGACACCCTCATGGGCATCGCCCAAGAGAGAAATTCTCCGGATTATTCCCTCTTATCGGACTTAATCTCGGATGGTGGTTTTCGCGGTTGGCCCAACCTTCTTAAACTCTTTCAGGAACTGTTCAAAAAACGGATCGCCCTTCTGAGGCGGACAACCGAAGAAGAACTTGATATTGATCACTATCTCTCCCAATTGACGAAAATGGGCATTGATTTACCACTGGAACCGGAGAAAGATAAGGTGGAGTCCCTCTTCTTATTCTTAGAAAAAAATCGGCATCTCTTTCTCACCAAAAGAGGAGAAGTGCGGAAGGCAAGGAAAGGGGAAGAAATTGACTATGAGAGATTGAAAGAGTTTTATATCCTCTTGGCAAAGAGATACTACCAAGGGTATTTTGAGAAGATCCTCTCCCTCTTCCAAAACCGCTTCTTGGCGGAATATAAAGAGAGGAAACACCAGAAAGGAATTTTAGATTTTCCCGATTTGGAGTTTTTAGTCTTTGACCTTTTGACCAATTTTCCGGAATGGCAGAATATCCTTTATCTCTTTGACCAGCACACCGACCACATCTTGGTGGACGAGTTTCAGGATACCTCCTTCTTGCAGTGGGCAATCATTGACAAATTGACTGAGGAGTGGCGAAGCGGTTGGGGAGCGAAGCGGGAGAGAGAAATTGAACCGACCCTATTTTTGGTGGGGGATGAGAAGCAATCAATTTATTTCTTCCGCAATGCCCAATCCGAAATCTTTGCCCGAGCCAAAAAGAAATTGGCAGTTTATTTAGGGAATAAGTTCCGCGAGGAGACGGTTAAGGATAATTACCGAAGTCTTAATGCCATCATTGAATTTACCAACTACTTCTTCTCCCGACTTTTTATCGGTGGGGAAGGGAAACCATTCTGGCAGACCCCTTACTCCGAATTCATCGGGCGGCGGCAAAATGCCGCACTGGGAAAGGTGGAGATAATTTTAGACAAAAAGGAAGGGAAGATGCCAGAAAGGAGGAAACTGGAAGCAGAACTTATCGCCCAGCGGATTAAAACCCTTTTGGGAGAGAAAATTGTCTTTGATCGGGAGGAGAAACCAATCCCCGCCGGTTATGAGCATTTTGCCATTCTCCTAAGGCGCCGAACCCATCTTCCCCTTTACGAGAAAGCCTTAAAGGATGCCGCTATACCTTATCTGGTGGTGAAAGGGGTTGGCTTCTATCAAGAAATAGAAGTGCAACTCCTTTGCGCCTTAGTTAACTTCTTAGTAGAACCAACTGATAATTTTAGCCTCTACCTCATCTTAAAGTTTCTCTTCTCTCTATCCGAGAAGGAGATTCTCCTCCTCCAGAGTCGGGCGGGAGAATGCCTCTACCAAAAGTTGGAAAAGGGGAAGAAAGAGATTGCAGAAGAACTCGCCTCCTATCGGGAAAAGATTTTTAAACTTCCCATTTCCCTTCTCTTAGAAGAGATTCTCAATCGGCGGGGCGTCTGGCGACTCTTCCCTTCGGACCAACAGTATTCCAATATAAAGAAGTTCATTCGCATCTGTGAGGAATTAGAATGGGAAGGAAAATCTCCTTGGGAGATAAGAGAATATCTGTCAAGGGCGAAGAAGAATACCGATGAACCAAAGGCGGATGTCTCTTGGGAAGGGATCAAGGCGGTGCGGATTATGACCGTGCATGCGGCGAAGGGGTTAGAATTTCCCATTGTCTTCTTCGCTGGTTTGGATGAAAATTTACTCTCCCATCAGGGCAAGGAAGACTTTGTCATAGAAGAAGGGGAGGAAGGGGTTTCTCTCCTCTACCTTCCGGAAAAGAACCTCCAAAAAGAAGAGCCCCTCTTTCAAGAAAGGGAAGAGAAGCAATTGGAGGAGGAGAAGAGGATATTTTATGTCGCCTGCACCCGGGCTCGGGATTATCTTGTCCTTACCGGAATCATTCCCGATAAAGTGTCCCGCTCCCGCCTCCAATGGCTCCAAAATATCTTCTCCCTAGAATGGCGGGAAGGGAAAATTTCCTCGCCGGTGAAATTGCCGGGGTTAGAATTTCTTTCCGGAGAAGAGGTCTTATCATTAGCGAAGAAAAAAGAGGAAGGAGAAAAGGTAAAAGAAGAGGTGAAGACCTCTCCCCTATTCCTTTCGGAAATCACAGAAAGGGAAAAGATCATTAAGCCGGTCACCAAAGAGACGAATGAAGATTTAAGGCGCCACGGCGAAGGGGCAATCCTTTTTGGCAAGGTGATGCATAAGATATTAGAGAAGATTGCCCGAGGGGATCTCGCTTGGCAGAAAGAAGCCGTCTCCCGGATGGGCGAGCGGCTTTTCCTTTTAGCCGGTGTCCCCCAAAAAGAATTAAAAATCTGGGTGCGAGGAATTTGGCAACAGTTGTCCGTCTTAGAAAAGTCAAACTTGAAAGAGATTATTCTGCCGCAAGAGGGAAGTTATGCGGAATTACCCTTCCTTTTGGCGGATGGGGATTTTATCTATCAGGGAAGGATTGACCGGGTGATTGTCCGGAAAGAAGAAGTGGCAATCTATGACTACAAAACCTATCGCGTTAAGGGGGAAGAGATTCCCTTCCTCCTTGACTTTTACGAAAGGGAGCAGATGGCAATTTACCGGAAAGCCGCTTCGCTTTTCTTCCCTGGGAAGAGAGTGCGTGCCTATTTAATCTTCACCGCTTTGGGTAAAATCTTTCCCCTTTTTGCTAATTCTCGGGAAATAAGTCTCACTCCATAATTTGTTCCCTTTCGGTTTAAGATGGATTTGCCATTAATCTTAAAGCTTTTGGAGTATTACTAAAGATAGGGTCATAGAGTGGTTATGATCACTGGTAATGCTTGCAGAGAGATTTCTTGACGGAAGAGGAGATTTTTCTTATATTGGGAAATGAGAAATTTCTTCTTCCGAGATATCCCCTTAAAGATCTTTGCCCTCTTCCTCTCTTTGGCAATTTGGTTCTTCGCCACCCTGGAACGGAACTACATCGTCACCTACCGCCTCCCTGTTCGGTTTAAGGGAATTCCTCCCCAGAAGATTATCTCCTACCAGTCCGAAGAATTCGTTGATTTGGTTTTGGAAGGGAAGGGAAAGGATTTTTTGTTCTGGCGGCGGGCTAACTTGGTTTATGAGATTCCATTGTCGGAGGCGCGACTGGGAAGACAGAGGATGAGGTTCAAACCAGAAGACTTAAAAGTAAAGGAGGGGATTAAAATTGTCGCTTTTCGCCCGGAATACCTTGATTTTGAGATTGATAATTTAGGGGAAAAACCGGTGGCGATTAAAGTCTCCTGGGAGGGAGAGATGGAAAAGGGATTTTACCTTACCGATTGGGAAGTCTTGGACACTGTTTTTCTTTCCGCTCCGAAGGGAGAACTACCTTTTATTAACTTCCTTCCCACAGAACCCTTCTCCTTAAAAGGGGTTAAAAGATCGGTGGTGAAGGAACTGAAGGTAATTTTGCCCGAAAAGAGAGGTTTTTCTGTCCGACCGGAAAGGGTCCGGGTGAAATTAGTAGTAGAACCAGAAACGACTGTCACCCTGGAAGGAATTTTGGTGAGACCAAATAGAAGAGGGGTGAAGGTGAGCCCAAAAGAGGCGCAGATTACCGTTTCTGGTCCCCCCTCCCGGCTCAAAGAGATAAAGGGAGAAGAGATTAAAGCCTTGTTAACGGTTGATACCTTAAAGCCAGGGATTTATTATCTACCCGCTCAGATATTTTTACCTCCGGGATTATCCTTTGAGCGATGCACACCGGATAAGTTCCAAGTGGAGGTGCGATAGTGTATATCTTAGGTATTGAGACTTCTTGTGATGAGACCTGTGCGGCGGTTTTGCGGGATGGAAGAGAGATTCTTTCTAATGTTGTCTCCTCCCAGTATCTCCATTCCCGCTACGGTGGGGTGATACCGGAGGTGGCTTCCCGGGCGCACATTAAGCATTTAGTCCCGATTACGGAGACCGCCCTGGCAGTAGCCGGAATCGGCTTTTCGGAAATTGATCTCATCACCGCCACTTACGGACCAGGGCTCATCGGCTCTCTTCTCGTTGGGCTCTCCTTTGCCAAGGGTTTATCTTTAAGCCTCAATAAACCATTCGTGGGGGTGAACCACATTGAAGGACATATCTTCGCTTCCCTCCTCGCTTATCCCGAAATTAAACCTCCTTTCCTCTCCCTCATCATCTCCGGTGGCCATACCGAGATTTACTTGGTGAAAGAGATTGGCCAGTACCATTTATTAGGGATGACCTTAGACGACGCCTGCGGAGAGGCATTTGACAAGGTAGGAAAGTTATTAGGATTTCCTTATCCCGCAGGATTTAAGATTGAAGAGATAGCAAGGGAAGGGAAAAGAAGCATTAACTTCCCTATCCCCAAAGTTAATGGAGCCAATTTCAGTTTCTCGGGCTTGAAGACCGCGGTGCTCTATTTTTTGAAAGATAATCCTCACTATCCGAAGGAAGATATCGCCCATTCCTTTCAAGAAGTTGTATTTGACTTCTTAGAAGAGAAGATTGTTTTCGCGGTGCAAGAAGTTTCTTTGCGCCTGATGACCGTTTCCGGTGGGGTGGCGGCGAATAGTCGATTGAGAGCGCGTCTGGCACAATTAGGAAGAAGGGAAGGAATAAGATTTTACATCCCACCCCTTTCCCTCTGCACCGACAATGCGGCAATGATTGCCGCTTGTGGTTATGAGAGATTTAAGCGGTTCGGCTCTTCGCCGTTGGATCTACCAGCGAAGGCGAACGAAATCTTAACCTGAGACCATCTCCTTCGCCCATTTCCGACAAAGTCTTATCGCTTCTTCCATCCCCCGGGAATCTGCCACCCCCTTCCCCGCGATGTCAAAGGCGGTGCCGTGCAAAGGAGAGGTACGAATGAAGGGAAGACCTAAGGTGGTATTTATCCCTTTACCCTTGCCGATTGTTTTCACCATTATCATCCCCTGGTCATGATAGGGGGAAATAAAACCATCGTATCTCTTATAATAAAAGAGAAAGGAATCGGCTGGTAAAGTCCCTACGATATCAATTCCTAAATCTTTTAGCCTCTTTATTCCTTTCGCCATCTCCTTCTCTTCTCCCCGGGAAAATTCTCCACCGTGGGGATTGAGAGAGAAGAGACCGATCCTTGGTGATTCAATCCCCTCAAGCCGATGGAGGAAATCATAAAGGAGAAGGCCCTTTTCCACTACCCAACGAGTTTTAATCCGAGAAGGTACTTCTTTCAAAGGACAATGTAAGGTGAGAAAGGCAATCTTTATCTTCTTATGATAGGCTAAGAAACAATAATTTCTCACCCCAAACTCCTGGGCGAAGAATTCGGTCTGGCCGGGATAAGGGAAGCCAATTCGGTAGAGGTTGCTCTTAGAAATGGGAGCGGTAACTATCCCTTTCGCCTCTCCCTTCTTTATTAAAGAAACGCCAACCTTTAAGCCCTCCCAGGCAAATTGAGCGGTCTTCCGATCCGGTTTGCCAAAGGTAAAATCAATCCCCGGTAGAAAGTCTAAAAGATACGGTTCAAAATCAATCGCTATCTTTAGTTTTTCTCTCAATTTTGTCAAAAGAACCCGAGCACCAATAATCTTCACTTCCTGGGGTGGGAATTTAGCAATCGCCTTTAAGACAACCTCCGGACCAATCCCTGTTATCTCACCTAAGGTGACAACCACCACGAGAACTATCTTTTGACCATTATTACCATCAATAGGTCGCCAGTATCCCTTGCCTTCGGGTATAGCGGTCAATGAGGTTGAATACCAAAATCCCGAAGGCAATCCAAAGGAAGCAGAGGAGAATCAATCGGAGAAAGAGGGTGGTTAAAGAAAAGGGAATTCTTTCCCCGATTAGGAAGTGCCTCACCCCTAAAACCCCATAAGTGGCTGGAACAAAAAGTGCCGCCTTTTGGAGAAAAAGAGGCAAAACCGCCAAGGGGTAAGCGATCGGCGTGATGACCATCATTATTCCCGAAAGGGCTTCCGAGACCAACCAACCCTGTTTGAAGATGAGGGTGAGTGCCGCCACCATCATTCCAAAACCATAGAGGGCAAAAAGCATTAGGGCGATAATTAAAAGAGAAGGCAAAATACCACCAACCTTTATCGTAAAAGAGAAGATGATATACATCACAATCAATTGAAAGATGACAATTATTGACTGGTGCAGGGTAGAATGGCAAGCCATCCCTAAGGCGAAGACCCAACGGGGAACCGGGGTAGCAAAGACGATCTCTAAGGTGCCGTGAAATTGCTCTTTTCTTAAAGAGAAACCCATCGCCCAAAGCGCCATATTCAAAAAACCGATGAAGATATAACCTAATATGACAAAGGTGATAATATCACTACTTCCCGCGAGTTTCTCTAAATAAGGAGAAGAACGGCCCCCAACAATAGCGATACCGTAAAGGAGATGGGGCAAAAGGTAGACTAACGGGTCAATCATTCCTCGGATAAAATCCGCCTTATAAGCCAATTCTATCTTCCACTCTTTAATATTTTCCGCCCAGATTGCTCGCAGATATCCGATCAGCCTCTTCATTTTAATACATAGCAATCGTCCCCATCCTTCTCGTCTTCTTTTCCAGATAAGTAAAAAGTAAGATACCAACCAGGAGGAAGACAACATCCATAATCCCTAAGAGGAGAATTGTCTGACCCAAATCCAAAATTCTCTTATTTAAGAGAACAATCGCCCGCACCGCCACTAAGGCATAGGTCAAAGGCAAAAGAAGGGAGATAGTCTTCGTGATGGGATTTATCTCCACCGGATAGCGGATTGGGGAAAAGAGATAAAAGACCCATTCTAAGGTGTGGACAAATCCATGAACCTCTTTAATTAATAGGGTAAATCCGGCTAGACCAATCGCCAAGCCGTAAAAGCCAATGAGAAGTAATAAAACAATTAAGACCACAGGCAAAATTTGCTTTACCCCCACCCTTAAATCTAAAAGGAATACCGAAATTAGTACCTGGGCAATAACCACCACCGTGGCATAGAGAAATTCCACCACCGTCTTACCGATAAGAATTACCATCGGGTGGGTGGGAGAGACAAACATATACTCCAAGGTTCCCCAATAAGTCTCCTCCCGGAGCGCATTCCCTACCCCCCATAAACCAGAAAAGATGTAAGTAGAGATGATTGCTCCCAAAAGGACAAAGGAGAGGTAGTTAGCGCTTCCCGTTAGGTTCTTAAAGGATTCACTGGTTAAACTACCAACGAATGCCTTGCCTTGAAAGATAAAAGGTAATACCCAGATTAAAGGGAAAATTCCCCAGAAGACAAGCATTATCGGATAGGTGAACCAAATTTTTATCGTCTTTATCACCTCCGCCTTAATCACCCGCAGATTTCTCAAAATTACCTCTCTCTTCATTCTGCCAAATTTTCTTTGGTATCTTCCTTTAAGGAAGTTCCCGTAATATAAAGGAAAACATCCTCTAAGGTTGGCTCCTGGTTATTGATTGACAATATCTTTCCTCCTTCCCCAATCGCCTTAATCGCCTCACTCAGAATCTCCTCCACCCGGGGGGCGATAATCTTCAAGGTTGTTATCCCATCCTTCGCAAAAGAAGAGATGCTCTCTACCATTGGTATCTTCTCAATCTTACTCTTATCCCAAGAGCCAAAAAATCTTATCTCTAAAATCTCTTTATGGGGCATCTCCTTTTTATACTCCGCCGGCGTCTTCACATCAACAATCTTACCCTTATTGATAAAGGCGATTCTGTCGCATAACTCATCCGCCTCTTCCATATAGTGAGTGGTTAAAAGTATCGTCTTTTTATGCCTCCCTTTCAATTCCTCCCGGATAAAATTCCGGATGAAACGGGCAAAACCCGGATCCAAACCTAAGGTCGGCTCGTCTAAGAGTAAAACCTTTGGGTCGTGGAGTAAAGCCCGGGCCAAAGATAATTTCTGCTTCATCCCCGAAGAGTACCTCTCCACCCTTTCGTAAGCCACCTCCTTCAAACCTAAAAGTTCTAAAAGATAGTCAATCCTTTTATCCCGCTCCTTAGGTGAAAGTCCGTAAAGAGCCGCGAAGAATTTCAGGTTATCAACCGCGGAAAGTTTCCAATAGAGTGTCCTCTCGCCAGAGGTTAAAAGTCCAATATTCCCCTTCGCCCAAAGGGAATTGGCAAAGACATCCCGACCGAAAAGCAATATCTTCCCACTCTCTGGAATCAATAGAGTAGCGATACACCGAACCAAGGTTGTCTTCCCGGCTCCGTTCGGACCCAAAAGGCCAAAGATTTCCCCTTCGGCAATGGAGAAACTGGCATTAGCCACCGCCAGGATTTCCCTTTTTTTCAAACCCTTCCCCCGGCGGAACTTCTTCGTTAAATCCCTAACCTCTAAGGCATTCATCTCTTCGCCAAAACTAATCTTATCAAATCCTCCATCTTCTGTGCCGACTCCTCCCAGGAGAATTTTTCTGCCCACATTCTCCCTTCCTTTCCCATTCTATCAACCATCTCCTCATTGTCAAGAAGAAAAGCCATCTTTTCGCTCAACTCTTTAATATCACCGTATTGATAAAAAAGTCCAGTCTTTCCTTCTCTTACCGCATCAACCAAACCAGGAGAGCGGGCAGCAATTACCGGTGTGCCGCAGGCATTTGCCTCAACAATAATTAGACCCCAACCCTCCTTAATGGAATTCTCAACCAAAAAGTAGGCGGATTGATAAAGATTTAACTTCTCCTCCTCTTTTATATAACCAGTAAACTCCACAACCGCCTCCATCCCTAACTCTTTGGTCATCTTTTTTAATCTCATTAAGTCATCCCCATCCCCAACAATCACCACCCGAAAATCCCTTCGCTTCTGAAATAGGAGATGAGTTGCCAATAATAGATGGTCGGTTGATTTATACCTCTTTAACCGGCCGCAATGCAAAATAATCTTCTCTTTCTTCTTATTAAAATCCGGTTGGTAAAACTGAGTATCAATTCCGGGTGGAATCACCCTTATCCTTTCGCTAATATCCTTCTTAAATAAGTTAAGCAAATCCCTTTTGGTGCTTTCCGAAAGAACCGCAAAGTAATTATCCTTATAAACCCAAGGGATGAGATTTTCCGCAAGGTAGACATAGGTGGCAAATAAAAAAGAGGTCTCTTTATAAACCGCCTTCCGGAAGAGGTGCATCAGGATGGCTAAGACTGGAATCTCTTTTATAAAATAAGGAGAATAAAAGGGTATTTTATTTAAGTCATCAATGATTAAGTCAAAGTTATTTTCTTTAACAATTCTGGGCAAGAAGCGATACACAGTAAAATTGAAGGTATTTTTTCCGCCCCTTCTTAAAAATCTTATCCCCCCTATTTCCTCCTCATCCGGCAGATTGGCTCTTTCCGAAAGGTAGGTTATCTTAAACCCTTTTTTTGCCAATCTCCGGAAGATCTCATAAGCATAGACCTCCGCCCCTCCGGCTAAGGGATTTTTTGGGCAGCGCCAATTGATTAAGAGAACATTCATTAAAAGAATAGAAAATGGGTCGTGCAGGATTCGAACCTGCGGCCACCGGATTAAAAATCCGGTGCTCTGCCACCTGAGCTAACGACCCGATAGCTAATCTTAATTAGAAATGGCAAAAAGTCAACTTTCCATATTCCCACCACTATCTTTAAAAGTACCTAAAGCCGATAGAAAACTTGACAATTGCCAACCCATTTATTGGGAGCGGATGGAAAGCGAAGGCTCTACTCAAAAAGAAAAGATTATCCATCTCCACTAATCATTCTCAATTAGGCTTCCATTTTCCCTTCGGATTAAACCCATAGTTAGACATAGGATTAAACTCTTTATTATCCCTTCTATTAAACTCTGAATTAAAGTTCCAATTATACCCTCTTTTAGAGTATTTATTAAATCCTCAATTAGATCTCCAATTACGTGTAAAATTATCCCTTATTTTAGACCCTATATTATGCCTTCCATTAAATCCCCGATACCATCCCCTGTATGCTACACCCTTTTTACAAAAATAAATCCCTCCTTTCTAAGGATAGTTTTTCTTATCAGTTAGTTAATTTATTATATTATAAAGCAATTTTGGAAGATGTCAATCTCTGGGAAAAGCAAGCCGGGATTTCTTACCTTAATTGATAATGATTTCTATTTTAGAATATTTAGGGGAAAGACCGGGCAGAAAACGGGGAGCAATGGCTATCGTCCCCTTAGGAAGGAGAATCCTCTTCTTCAATTCCCTTTCCACCACCTCCACCCAACCCGGTAGGAGCTCTTCCTTCTCGGAATAAACAAAGCAAGTGATCTCCCTCTTAAAATTCTCCTTTACCAGATTTGCCGCCTCATCCCATATCTCCTTCGCCTGAGAAGTCAAATCTTCACCTCCTTCCCCAAATATCTCCCGGGCGGAGATGGCGATAATCTTCTGCCCTTTTTCTTCGTAGAAAATCCCAGGTATTTTCAAAGGCTCACCCAAAATTTTCGTCTCGTTGCCAATCGCATCATAAGCCGAGAAAGAGAAGGAATAAACCTCACCCGGGATTATCACCTCTCCGGTATTCTTCCTTCCGTTCCAAACGATGGTTGCCGGTGGCATCCCCTTCCCTTCCAACCTTCTCACCTCCTCTCCTTGGCTATCAAAAATTATCAGACGCCAGGAGGCAACCGTCTTCTCAAAATGGGGAAATAGGATTAAGACATCACCGTAGATAAATCTCTTTTTCACTGGCACCCGTAAATAGTTGGAGGTGATAAAAAGAGAGGGAATCGTTAGGGAGTCTACTGTGTAATATAACCGCTCATCGTAGATGTAACCCGAAGGTTTGAGCCTTTCTTCAATTAAAAGGAAAGGGTTGATGGGAGGCGGGGTGAAGAGTTTCCTTTCGGTGATTAGGTAAGGCTTCTCCCCCTTTATCACCTCTTCCCCAATCTCATAAGGTCTCTTTACCTTACCCGTATCCGGCTTCAAGGTATCGGGAATTTGGGTGAAGAAAAGAAGAATGAAGAGGTAAATCACATTAACTCAAACCGAACCGTCACCAATCCCCACTGCGTTTCCTTCTTCACATTCTCCGGTAAAGGGGCAAACTTCCAACTGGCGAGCGCCATCAGAACCGCTCGGTCTAAATCCGGATAGCCAGAACTTTCCACTACTTCCATATTCTCCCGCACATCACCTTCGGGTGTTACCCAAAGCCGGATGATGATTGTTCCGGAAACTCCCTTCTTTAACGCCCAGTCCGGATACCGGGGCAAAACCTTCCGAAGAATCTTCCTTTCGCTGATGGGACCCGAAACTACGATTGCCGACTGTTGGCAAACGGAAGGGAGAACCGAAGTCACCTCCTCTTTTCCCTTCCGCTCCAGTAATTTTTCCTTTGGCTTTTCTACCGGTTTTGTCTCAAGTTTGATGGCTGGCTCTTCCAAAACTCCCGGATAACCGGCGATCCCCAAACCACCCGTTCCCCTTCGGGCACCGTGGGTTAAGGGAACCGGCGCCTCCTTCAAAATCTCTTCGGTAGTCTTTGTCACCCCTTTAATCTTATCCGCAATCCTAATCGCCCCCATCTCCTCTCCGGTCTCAAAACGGGAAAGGTCAATCTTCGCCTGACTTCTTTCCAACTTCCGGTTCAAATCATAAGCCACCTCTTCTCCACCCCCACCCGTACCTGTGACCGAAGCCGGGACCTCCGCCTCTATTGGTCCAAAACCTTCCTTTGGTGGGGGAAGGATCTTCGCCACCTCCGGTCGGTAGGTCTGGTCAATCAGAGAAACCTCTTTTATCTCCTCATAAGAGAAGACCCTTTCCCGGCGGGAGTTGAAAAATAAAAATAGTAAAAGATGAAAGAGGATTGAGAGGGCTAAAGAAATCTCTGTTGGTTTTAACCTTCTCATTTCTTTTTGGTCGCGCAGGCAATTCTCTTCGCCCCTGCCCCTTTCGCCAGGGAAAGGAGTTCTAAGACATCCTCATAAAGAACCTCCTTATCCGCCCGGACGACAACCAACCGATAAGGGTCACGCTCAATTATCTTTCGGATCTCCTCCTTCATCGCTTCCTTAGTGATTGGCACATCTTGAAAGAATAACTTACCATCCTGGGTTAAGGCAATCGCGATATCATCCTCCACCTTTCTCTCGGCGGTATGAGCGGAAGGGACATTCACCGGTATTCGGGTATGACTCATCACCATCGGCGCCACCATTATCATCATCACCACCAAAAGGAGACCGATACAAGCCATCGGCAGGATATCAATATTTGCCACTCCCTTTCTCTTCATCTTTCCCTTAAAAATTTTAGCCAAAGATGAGAAAATGTCAATTTTCATTTTAGCCGCAAAAGACACAATTGCCCCGCCCCCAACCTCTTCGCCATATCCAAAATTGTCACTACCCGCTCGTAGCGAATCCCCTTCTCCGCGCTGACGATTACCCTCTTCTCTAAACTCCGCGCCAAAAGTTGCGGTAAAAGTTCTTCCAATTTCTCATAGGTGACAACCTCTTCATTGAGGAGGATACCCCCATCACTTTTTAAGTGAATATTCACCTTAATATCACTCGCCTCTGCCCCCACCGCTTTGCTCACACTCGGGGTGGAAACGAAGATCCCGGTTTCAAAAAAGAAGGGTAGGGCAACAATGAAACCGATTACCAAAGAGAGGGCAATATCCACTAAGGAGGTAAGGATTAAACCCTCCCTTTTCGGTCCTGGTCTTATCCTTTTCCGACGCATCAGAATTCCCAGTACTCCTTCCGCTCTTCTTCCCTCTTTATCTCATCTCTTCTGGTCATCTCCCCCCGATGGGCATAAAGGCTCACAATTAATCTTTCCCCAATCCCTTCCAATTCTAAGGAGATATCCGATGCCTTCTTCGTAAAGTAATTATAAAAGAAAAGGGTAGGGATACCGATAAAAAGACCAAAGGCGGTAGTTAAAAGCGCTTCGGCAATCCCTCGGGAAACAACCGCTGGACCACCGGAACCGGTGACGGCGATATTGTGGAACGCCTTGATTAAACCGACCACGGTTCCCAAAAGTCCCAAAAGGGTTGCCCCATTCGCCAAGGTCCCCATACCCCCGAGATACCTCTCATAACGAACCCTCTCTTCTAAGATCTGACCGTAAAAGAGATTGGAAAGTTCATCCGGAGCAAGATTTCTATTCTCTAAACCCAAAAGGAAAAGTCGCCCCAGGGGACTTTTCAGACCGGCGGCATAGCGTTTTGCCCCTTCCCAATCGCCTTCTTTCAGATAGGAGAAGAACTCTTTCACCCATCGGCTATTTACCCGATTCTTGGCAAAATACCACCACCGCTCAATGATTAAGGTTAAGGCAGCAATGGAAGCGAAAAGCAAAAGGACCATTATGAGACTATTCTTAAATATCTCGTATAAAGTCTGGCCTAAAATCATCTCCTCTCCTCCTCACTCCTTTCCTAACCTCTTCTTACAGAGGTCAATATTTTTTGTGGCACTCTCCCTCAACTCTCCGGCCGGAAAGGAGTCAATCACAACTTGAAAATTCTCCAATGCCTTTTCATAATCCCCAAGATTGAAAAGGGTGGTGGCGAGATTGAAGTAAGCCACCTCCCGGGCCGGATGGTTGGGGAAGTATCTTAAAAACTTCTCATAACTCCGCTTCGCCTCTTCCCAATTCTTCATATTGGTGTAGGTCTCGGCGATTAAGAGTTGAGCATCACCCGCCAGTTCGCTTCCCGGCAAAGCGACCACCACTTTGGTCAATTCGCTAATTGCCCTTTCCGGTTCGTTGGCGGCGAGATATTCCTTTGCCCGAGTGAGTAACAATTCTCCGGCGTATTCCGATTCCGGAAACTTGTCTAAAAACTCCTTTAAGATTAGAGTATCCTCTTCACTCGCTTTATAATAAGAGAGTTCTAAGGATTTTTTCACCCCTCCCGCTTGCACATCTTCCGGGAAGAGGTCTAAAAACTTTAAGTATTCCCTCACCGCCTCTTTATAATTTTTCTCGTTATAATAACTCTGGGCGATCAATGCCTGGGAGGGAGGGGCGAATTCGCTTTTGGGAAAACGCTCCACGACAAACCGGAAGATCCCTCGCGCCTGTTCGTATTCCCGCGCCTTAAAGTAGACATCCCCAGCCCGAAAACCCGCCTCGGCACTCCTTTCGGAAAAGGGAAACTTATCCAAAACCTTCTGCCAGTGCTCCACCGCCTGGCCATAATATTTTAGAAAATAATAACAGAATCCAGCATAAAAGTGGGCAATCTCTAAGGAGATTTGATTCTCGGGGAATTCTTCAATTACCCCCTCAAAGATATCCAATGCCTTTTCGTATTCCCGACTGTTGAAATAAGAGTAAGCCAATCCCAAAAGGGCGGAGATGGTGAAAAGGGTATCGGTGGGAAGAGATTTGTAGAGGTTTTCAAAGATGGGGATCGCCTCCTTCAACCTGCCGCTGGCGTAAAGGCAATATGCCTTACCCAAACGCCCATAAGGATTCCGAACCTGGTCGTAATAAAACTCTGCCTCAGAGTACCGATTCAAATAGTAGTAGGTCTCCCCCAAGAGATAATAAATCTCTCTCCCTAAGGCCTCATCCCTTAATGGGTTCTCTTTTAGATACCTCTGGACAATCGCCACTCCTTTTTCTAAATCAGCAAAACCACCCTTCTCCTTTAAAATTTTATTGAGGAGGGAAAGGAGGAATAAAGAGCCCGCCTTATCTTTAATCGGTGCCTCCGCCGCACTCGTAATCACCCTTTCAAAAGAATTTGCCGCCTCTCCGTAGTTACCCAGTTGGAAGGATAAAATCCCGACAAAATAATCGCCCAAACCCGCCAATTCCTTTTCCGAAAATATCTTCCTCAACTGGTTAGCCGTTAACACGGTCTCTAAGGTATCGCCCCGGAGCATAAGGGCATAAGGGATGAAGATGTTAGCAAAGAGCGCCACCTTCGTCTTGGGATAAGAACTTCTTGTCCGCTCAAAGGCGGCAATCGCTTCGGTGTATTTCCCCAAACCCATATAGGCGACACCGATGAAGTAGTTAGCCTGGGCGGCAAGGAGATTATTGGGATGACGGGTAAGGGGACGGAGGAGAGAGATTGCCTTCTCGTATTTCCGGATCCCCAAAAGGGAAGTGGCGTAAAAATAGGAGGCGTAGTCAAAAAGGGAAGGTGGTGCTTCCTTTAAGAAGGATTCAAATTTCACCGCTGCCCCTTCATAGTCGCCATTGAGATAAAGGCTAAGCCCCTGGTGAAACTTAGCGTATAATGACAATTGGGTATTCGGAGAAGAAGAAGCCACTTCCTTTAATACCGAAAGTGCCTCCAAGGGAGAACCTAATTTCGCTAAAGCCTTCCCGTAGAAATACCTCCCTTCCAAGATCTTCACATCCATTAAACGGGCGGCGGCTAACTTCTCCTCACCCTGGAAGTAATTGAGCACCCCATAAGCAAATTGCACCCGCTCGTCTTCCTTATAAATGGGATTGGCGGAAATCTTCTTTAAGGCATCCTCCGCTTTTCCGAATTCTCCCAGGACGACGCAGGAAAGGGCATAACCGTATAAGGCTTCGGCTAAAAGATAGGAGAAAGATTTCCCTTCAAAGGCGAGATACTCAAAAATCTTTTTCGCATTAGCAAAATCACCGGCATTGAAGTAGACTTCTGCTAAGGCATAACGAATTTCCGACCCGTATTCTGAACCCCCATAGGTCGCAAGAAGGGATAAGAGTAATTTTTCTGCCTTTTTGTAATCACCCTTCTTTGCGAAAAGCAGCGCTTCGTTATACCGTTGCGCCAAATCTTCCAACTTCTTCGGCGGCAGGAAAGCGAAAGTTTCATTTAAGATGGAGAAGAGAAGGCAGAAGGTAAAAAAAATAAAGGGTTTTAAGGTTTCTCCCAATCTTCTCATTCCTTCACTTTTATCCTACCCGCTGGTCCTTTGGTCTTAACGGTGGTCAAAAAACCGGAGTTCTGAAAGGACTCATTACGGATATCAACCAGGGTGATCTCATAATAGTATTTACCATCCGCTACCAAGCGCGTCGCCTCATCTAAACCATCCCAAGTTAAACGGGTGGGCGGTTCCTCCCAACCGGAATAGTTCCTCACCACCTCTCCCAATTCGTTTTTAATCAAAAGTTGCCACCTCTTCACCTTTCGCTTGGTAGTATATTTCAAATTCATCGCCAAAATGTTCTCCCCCACCCCGGGCTGGGGAGAGAAGATTTTCGGATAACTCTCAATCCAGATCCGAAAGCCACCGAATTTCAAGGCAAGACCCAATTTATGGGTTGGTTTCAAAATGAAATTGGATTGGTGATGTAAAAGTAAGGCATAGTCAATAAAAAGGGATGATTTATTTCCCGTTCGGCCCAACCCCAAACCCAAACTGATCTCCCTCTTATCCAAGCCGGTCCTCTGGACAAGCATCCCTTTCACCAATTCAAACTCCACCCCGAAGTGCGGGTCTAAATAGCGAGAAGAGAATCCTTCGGAGAAGAGGGCAAAAGGTGATAAGATATCAAAGAGCACCTTTATGCGGTCTTGATAAGTCCGCCAGCAGAGACCGAGCCGGAAGGAACGGGGATAGATCTCTTCCTCACCAAAATCAAGCAATCTCATCTTTGGCTCCCAAAGGTTCTGGATAAATAGACCAGAAGAGAGGAAAGAGGTCGGCTTATAAAAAATACCAAAATCCGCTCCGAAACCCGCCCCGGAATAGAGGTATAATGCCTTGGCGATAATTTTCAGGTTGAGACCAAAGGAAAAATTGGAAAGTGGGGAATAGGCATAAGAGAAGATATAGGCATTCTCATAAAAGAAGGTAGGATTACCTTGATAATTATCCGGGGTGCGGGAATCTAATCCTTCACTCCCGAAGTTCAAAAGCGAAAGACCAAAACTCCCGAAATATTTTGTCGGCAGGGCGTAACCGATATATTCCAACCTTGCCCCGTAAAGGGTGAAGTGGGAAAGCCTCACTTCTTGATTGAGAAGCTGCCAAAGTCCGGCGGGATTAAAATAAGTTGCCTCTTGGTCATCCGCCAAACCGCAGAAAGCCTTGCCCAAGGCTAAACTTCTGGGAGTTACCCCATAATTCAAAAAGGCACCAGGTTCCCCTCCGGGAAAGGCATAAGACGAATAAGCAAAAAATAAGATGGCAAAACCTAGGAAATTAAATCTTAAAACTTTTACCATACCACGCCGATGCGATAGCCTTTATCAAATATCCTGCCGGTATGAGCAATTCCCACCACCCGAACGTAGTAAATCCCGGATGCGACCTTATCCCCTTTATCATCCCTCCCATCCCAAACCACAACATTCACCCCTTTCCTCGCTCCCATCTCCCCTTTTTTAATGAGCCTTTTATAGATGGGATTGCCGAATGGGTCGTAGATTAAAATCTTGGTATCAACATTATCCCTTAAATGGTAGATAATCTTAGTGAAGTTTTGATTCAAATTACCAAAGGGATTGGGAATGGCAATAATCTCTCCCCGCATCACCTCATTATCAAAGACCTCTGCCCAGATGCCAATTACTGTGTCAACCGTATCCGCCCGGATTAAAATGGAATCCCTTTCGGAAACGGAATCTTTTAAGTTGGGAATGGGCACAATGAAACGCGCCTTTCCCCAGCCTAAGGAATCAGTGACGATCACCGAATCAAGCATCTCCCCTTTACCTTTTATCACCTTAAACTCAACCCGCTTGTAAGGAATCGGCACACTCGCCCCATCAAGAACCAATACCGAAATCTCTGTGGGCCAACCGGCCAAGATTGTATCCGCGTGGTTGACAAAGAGGTAAACCGCCTTGGGGATGATATTCAAAAAGGAACGGTAAGTCTCAAGACCTCTCTTGGAAACTGCCCAGAGATTTTGATTCTCACCGGCAAAATAAAACGCCACCTTCGCTTTTCCACTATCATTAAGCACAATTGGCTGGGGATGGTAAGAAAAGGAGAAATCGGAAAGAAGATAAACCGTATCCTGAGCGGCGGTTGGATTATAAAAGGAGTCGCAACCCACTACCCGGACAAGAAAGGAATCGGAAACATACTGTGGGATAGGCTTTCCTCTCTTTCCCGGTGTCTGCCAGGCTAAAGTAGTGGTGTCACCAAATTGGAAATCCTCACCGGGCAAAAGTAAAAGAAGTCGGGAATAGAAATTGGGCCGAACCAAAAATTGGGAGGAAGTATCGCTTCTGATTGTGATATCAGATAAGTCCCAGGCGGTGATAAAACGGGAGCCCTGAGAACGGGGAAGAAAAGGAAAATTTGCCCACCCCTCACTCAAAGAGATGGTGGAAGGATAACTGGCAAAGGAATCGGAAGAGAAGAGTCCCACCGTATCAAACCGGTTCTTCACCACATTGAAATTCTTATCCACTAAATAAACCTTCCCGGTAAAAGAAAGACCTGCGGTCTGGGGTTGGGGCGAATAGTGTTTACCGAGAGGAGAACCAGGAAGTAAGGTCTCACCCGGGCAGATTAAGAGAAGTTTCTTTGGTTCATTGGGAGAGAAGATAATTTTTGCCGTTTGACCCCGAATCAAACCATCCTCCACTAAAATTCTTAAACTCTCATCAGCAATTGTCACAACCGCCTTACACCTTATCTCCCCCCGATAAAAATTTAAGAGGGGTGGATAGATATAAGACCAGGGCCAGAGTCCGTCAAGAGAAGTCTTCAAAAGTGCCCGGCCGTTATAAGAAGTATCAACCTCACCGTTCGCCTTGCGGGCAACCACATAGATATAAAAAGAGTCCCCGGCGATACCCCCGGTTTGGGGATATTCTAAAAAATCAAAGTAGGCAGTTTGGGAGAAGAGGAAGAAGATGGAAAGGAGATTAAATATCATAATCTTCTATCTTATAAGATAATCAAAAATAAGTCAAGCACCCGTTTATAGCAATTATTGTGCCACTGAAATTCTATCGGATAAATCCCCATTTTCTCCAAATAAAAGAAGGTTCTGTGCCAATCTTTACTCAGAAAGCCAAATCTTTGCACACTTGCCAAAGAAGCCCCCTTAAAGCAATCGGTAATGCTTCATCAAGATTGATTCCAATTGGGAGGGTATGACCTTTTTCAGAAAGACCGCTAACTTCTCCGAAAAGGGACCGATGGTATAACGAAATTTTGGTTTTGGGTCTTTAATAATCCTCTCCAAAAGGAAGGCAACCTCCTGGGGATGGAGACCATTACGCTCGTCTTCCTCCATCACCCCCAATGCCCTCAAAAACTCCTCTTGATAAGAAGAATTCCTCTCCGATTCTAAGGTCTTTTGGCGATTGGTGGTGAATTGGGTTTGGAAATCTCCCGGCTCAATCAAAACGACTTTAATCTTGAACTTTTTCACCTCCATCCTCAATGCCTCACTCAAACCTTCCAAGGCAAACTTTGTGGCACTGTATAAACCTTGAAAGGGAAGTCCCATTAAACCAGCAAGGGAACTGATATTGACAATCAGCCCCCCTCCCTGTTGGCGCATGATTGGTAATACCGCCCGCAAGACCCGCAGGACCCCAAAGAAGTTAGTCTCAAATTGCCCCTTTGCCTCCTCAATCGTTGTCTCCTCTATCGCCCCGGCGATGCCGAAGCCGGCATTATTCACCACCACATCCAATCTCTTCTCTCTTTCAAAGAGATAATCAATCCCTCTCCTTACCGAATCGCAAGAATTGACATCCATCGGCATCATTGTCAAGAAATCGGAAATGGGGGTGAAAGAAGAGAGCTTTCGGCTGGTCCCGTAAACGGTATAACCTTTATTGGCTAAATGTTCGGCGCAGGCTTTGCCGATACCGGATGATGCCCCGGTGATAAAAATGACCTTTCTATTTTTCATTGCTCAACCTTTTTAGATAATCCTCTACCGCCGATTTTATCTCTTCCCTTTTCCCTTTTATGCCACCTTCCGCCAAGTCATCTCGCCCCCCACCCCCACCACCAAATCTCTTTCCTAAGAAATTGGCTAAATCCTTCGCCTTAATCTCTTGCGTCAAATCGGAAGAGATGCGAATGACAAATCTCTTCTCCCCTTCTCCTGCCAGAAAGACAGAGATGGTGCGTGACCAATCCCTTACGGTGTCGGAAAGGTTTCTCAAATCGTTGACCGTGAGATAGGGGTAATCCCGGAAGAGGAAAAAGAATTTTCCCACGGCCTCCGGAACCAAATCCTTCTTTAAGAAATTTAAAAGAAGGGAAGAGAGGCGCTCCACCCTCTTTTGGTAACTAAAAAGTGCCTCTTTCCACTCGGAAATCTTTTTCTCAATCAATCCCTTTTGACCAAATTCCCTTATTAAGTTTTTAATAATCATCTCCTCCTCATCAATCTCCCTCTTTACCCTCTCGCCGCATAGGGCTTCAATCCTCCTAATGCCGGCTGCCACTCCGGTTTCGGAGATAATCCGAAAGTAACCAATCTCTCCGGTCCTGCGCAGATGGGTACCACCACAAAGTTCTTTGGAGAAATTACCAATCTCAATCACATTAACCCTCTCTCCGTAGTGCTCGGTAAAAAGGGCTAAGGCACCCATCGCCTTCGCCTCAGCAATTGGGATGTTAAAATACTTTTTCACTTCTAAGTCTTTAAGGATCTGCTCGTAGACAATCTCCTCTATACTTTTAATCTCCCCTTCCTCTAAGGGACGGGGGAAATTGAAGTCAAATCTCAACCTCCCCGGTTCCACCAAAGAACCTTCCTGTCTCACCTCTTCCCCTAAGACCAACTTCAATGCCTTATGTAATAAGTGGGTGGCGGTATGGGCGCGTTCAATCTCCCTTCGCCTCCTTTCGTCAACAGAAGTGATAACCTTCCCAACTTTTATCTCCCCTTCCCTTAACCGCCCTTTAACAATCGGTATCCCAAACTGGTAATAGGAATCTAAAACCTCTAACTTAAACCCCTCACCCTCTATCCAACCGGTATCCCCAACTTGACCCCCGGCTTCCGCATAGAAAGGAGTGGCACTTAAAAAGACTTCATAAAGATCTTCACCCACCTTCTCATAAGAGAGGATTTCACTTTCTCCCCTTAAAGTCTCATAACCAATAAACTTCACCTCTCTCCCTTTCAGTACCTCAAGAGAAAGGGGAGAAGAGGAAACCTCCTTTCTTGATTTCTCCCTCTGCCTTTCTAAGAAGCGAAGGAAACCATCCCGATCAATCTCTAACCCCTCTTCCCTTGCCAACTCCTCTTGGATTTCAATACTGAAGCCATAGGTGTCCGCGAGGCGAAAGGCATCTTCCCCA
Source organism: candidate division WOR-3 bacterium (assembly GCA_039801905.1). NCBI lineage: Bacteria > Pseudomonadati > Caldifarciminota > Caldifarciminota bacterium. Next base: position 60,223 of record JBDRVQ010000001.1, read on the forward strand.
CAGATTATCCCATCTTTCGCCCTTTTCTTCACCTCCTGCCAACGTTTCATTCCCGAGGCTAAGGTTTCTAAGAAACGTTCCTCTTCCGCTTTAATAATTGAGGAAGCCTTCAAAAATGCCTCCTTCACTTCCGGATAATGGTTATGATAAAGGTCAACTACCGTACCCGATAATTGGTAAAGGAAAGGTTCTTTCACTTTAAGGATTTTATAAGCGAAGAGGAGAGCCCGACGAATTAAAGACCGAACGACATAACCCCTCTCCTCGGGTGAAGGTAAAATCCCATCGGCAATGGCAAAGAGAACCGCTCGGGTGTGGTCGGCACAGATATTGAAAGCAACCCGATTTTGGGAGGTTATCTCCTTTGAGAGGATCTCCGCCATCCTTTCAATTATCGGGGAAAAGCAGTCGGTCTCAAAAACCGATCTCTTCCCCTGGGAGACAAGGGCTAACCTCTCCAATCCCATTCCGGTATCAATCCCCCGATTTTTTAAGGGAAGTTTTCTCCCATCAGGCTGGCAATCGTATTGGGGAAAGACCAGATTGTAGAGTTCTAAAAAACGGTCGCAGTCACAACCGGGGGCACAGGTCGGTTTACCGCAACCGAATTCCTCCCCCAAATCAAAATAAATCTCCGAGCAGGGACCACAGGCACCTTGTCCCCCAGCCGGTCCCCAAAAATTATCCTCCTCCCCCAAGCGAAATATTCTCTTTTCCGAAAGACCAACCACCTTATGCCAAATTCGGTAAGCCTCCTCATCTTCCCTAAATACCGAAACAAAGAGTCTCTCCTCTTTTAAGCCAACAACCTTTAAGAGGTACTCCCAAGCCCAGAGAATCGCCTCCTCCTTAAAATAGTCACCGAAGGAGAAATTGCCCAGCATCTCAAAGAAGGTGAGGTATTTGGGAGATTTGCCAACCTTTTCCAAATCCGAAACCCTGAGGCACTTCTGGATACTACAAGCCCTCTTATAAGGAAGGGGTTTCGTTCCTGCCCAAAGGGGTTTGAATTGAACCATTCCCGCAGTAGTGAAAAGGAGGGTTGGGTCATCCTTGGGATAAAGGGGGGAAGAGGGAACGACGGTATGACCCCTCTGGGCATAAAAATCTAAAAATGTCTTTCTAATCTCCTCAATCTTCATTTGGAAAATGCCTTCTCATAAATCTTCTCTTCAATCTCCTTTGCCAAGTTAGGATTCTTTTCTAAGAATTCTATCACCTGCTCCCTTCCCTGACCAATCCGGTCTTCCTTATAGGAGAACCAGGCACCACTCTTCTGAATAATTCCCAAGGAACTTCCCACATCAACAATCTCTCCGAGACGGTTAATCCCTTTCCCGTAAATGATATCAAATTCTGCCTCCTTAAAGGGAGGAGCCAACTTATTCTTAACGACGCGCACTTTGGTTCGCGCCCCGATAAACTCTTCCCCTCTTTTGAGTGTAGAAACTTTCCTCACCTCCAATCTTAAAGTGGCATAGAACTTCAACGCCAAACCACCAGGGGTCGTCTCCGGGCTACCATAGAGAACACCAATCTTATGCCTTATCTGATTGGTGAAGATGGCACACGTATTTGACTTGTGAATGACACCGGAGAGTTTCCTCAATGCCTGCGACATTAACCGCGCCTGGACTCCAACCTGAGCCTCACCCATCTCCCCTTCAATCTCCGCCCTCGGCACAAGGGCGGCAACTGAATCAATGACGAAGACATCCAAGGCTTGGCTCCGAGTGAGAATTTCGGCAATCTCTAAGGACTGTTCTCCGGTATCCGGTTGAGAGAGATATAAATTATCCAAATCAACCCCCAAGGCTTCGGCATAGGAAGGATCAAGGGCATGCTCGGAATCAATGAAACAAGCAATCCCCCCTCTCTTCTGTGCCTGGGCAATCACGGAAAGGGCTAAGGTTGTCTTTCCTGAAGCCTCCGGTCCGAAGATCTCGCAGATCCTCCCCTTCGGAAAACCGCCAATCCCCAAGGCAATATCTAAGGCAAGAGAACCGGTGGGGATAATATCTACTTCCATCTTCCTCCCTTTTTCCCCCAACTTCATCACTGCCCCTTTCCCAAACTGCTTTTCAATCTGGGCGATGGCAGAGGCAATCGCTTTTATCTTTTCCTTATCAATCTCTTTTGCCATTTTTCACCTCTTCACTAAAATTAAGTTTAGGGGAAAAAAAGGGAAAGTCAACATTGGTATGGAAGCAATAAGAGAGAAGAGCCACTTTATGGTGGTAGAGATTTTTGACCAAAAGAATTGAATTTCTCGTTGATGATAATACCTTGCCAAAATAAACCTCTCGCCACCTTCTATTCAAGAAGAAGAGTTACAATCTAAGGAGTGAGCGGAAGATAAAAAGATGAAATAGAACTTTCCCACTTCGGTGGTCACACCCTTCTGAAAAGTGTCTCTTGAATTAAATAAGTTATTATAAATCAAAGGCTTATAAAAAAGGGGGAAATTTAGTGTCAGAAATTGGGGGGTATTTCCGTATTTATTATAGAGGGCTATGAAGAAGTTAAAAGAAATTATTAAGGTAAGTGATTGGGTTCTAATCCCAACCCTTGAAGAGAGATTGAGGAGGTATTATCGGGTAATTAGCACTTAATAAAAATGGCATTAAATAATAAAAAACTTTATCAAACAGGAGGGGTTTATCTTTATAAAAAGGGGTGTAGCATACAGGGGATGGTATCGGGGATTTAATGGAAGGCATAATCTAAGGCATAATTTTAGGCTTAATCGGAGTTTTAATAGAGGGTTTAATTGAGAATCTAATAAATACTCTAAAAGAAGTTATAACCGGCGGTATAATCAGAAGCCTAATTCAGAGTTTAATAGAAAGGATAATAAAGAGTTTAATCATGTGTCTAATTAAGGGTTTAATCCGAAGGGAAAATAGAAACCTAATTGAGAATGATTAGTGGAGAAGAATAATCTTTTCTCTTTGAATAGAGCCCTCGCTTTCCATCCGCTCCCAATAAATGGGTAAAACTTTCCCCGGATGCGCATCGTGTGCCAATGAGGGCAAAATCTGATTTCCTTGCTGGGTGGATACCGGGAAACTATCAATAATAACACCAGAAGGATTTAAGCGGGCACCATAGATATCAGATCACAAGATAATTTATGCCATCTTTCCCGGATTTTATGTTGACTTTAAGGTAATTTTTTGTAATTTAACCTATGGCAAAAATCTACTACAATTTTATTGATGGGAAATGGGTAGAGAGTAAAACAAAAAGGACCTACGAAAATCGTAATCCCGCCAACTACGAAGAGGTGATTGGCGTTTTCCCTTCTTCTAATGCGGAAGATGTTGACTTGGCGGTAAAGGCGGCAAAAAAGGCTTACCAGCACTGGCGGAAGGTCCCACCCCCGAAAAGGGGAGAAATCCTCCGCAAAGCGGGTGAGATTCTTTTAGAAAGGAAAGAAGAGATCGCTCAGATTATGACCAGAGAAATGGGAAAGGTGCTAAAAGAGACCAGAGGCGATGTGCAAGAAGGGATTGATACCGCCTTCTATGCGGCTGGAGAAGGGAGGAGATTGTTCTCCTTCACCACCCCCAGTGAATTACCAAATAAGGTCTGTATGGTCTATCGCCAACCGATAGGCGTCTGGGGAATTATCACCCCCTGGAATTTCCCCTTAGCAATTCCTTCTTGGAAAATCTTCCCGGCTCTTTTATGCGGCAATACCGTGGTCTTCAAACCCGCCACTGATACCCCAGCCACCGCTTTCCTTTTGGTTGAAATTTTAATGGAGGCCGGATTGCCCGAAGGGGTTGTCAATTTAGTCTTCGGCCGGGGTGGCGAAGTCGGTGAAGCATTACTTAGCCATCCCGAAATCTCCGGCATCTCCTTCACCGGTTCTTCAGAAGTGGGGAGAAGAATTGGGGAAGTCTGCGGCCGGACCTTAAAAAGATGCTCCTTAGAATTGGGTGGGAAAAATGCCCAGATTGTTCTGGCTGATGCCGATCTCAATTTAGCCTTAGAGGGTGTGCTCTGGGGCGCCTTCGGTACTACCGGCCAGAGATGTACCGCTACCTCCCGACTCATCTTAGAGGAGAAGATCTACGAGCAGTTTATTGAAATGCTAATTGAAAGGACAAAGAAATTGAAATTGGGTAACGGCTTAAAGGAAGATACCGACGTTGGACCTTTGATTAGCGAAAAGCAGAGGGAGACGGTACACCAATATGTGGAGATTGGGAAGAAGGAAGGGGCGAAGTTAGTCTGTGGTGGTAAACCTTACCAAGAGGGAGAATGCGCCAAGGGCTATTTCTATGAACCAACAATTTTTATTGATGTGAAGCCGGAGATGACCATTGCCCAGGAAGAGATCTTCGGTCCCGTTCTTTCCGTAATTAAAGCGAAAGATTTAAAAGAAGCGATTTCTATCTTAAATAAGACCCGCTACGGCCTCTCTTCCGCCATTTACACCCGAGATGTGAATAAGGCATTTACAGCAATCTCCGAAATTGAGGCGGGGATTACCTATGTCAACGCCCCCACAATCGGTGCGGAGTGCCACTTGCCTTTCGGGGGGGTGAAAGATACCGGCAATGGACATCGGGAAGGTGGCTGGACGGTTTATGATATCTTCTCGGAGTTGAAGACGGTTTATATTGACTACTCCGGCTCTCTCCAAAAGGCACAGATTGATACCTGGCAAAAGAGAGATTAAAGGTTATATTCAATAATCTTTTTCCTTAAAGTCTCGCGATGGATACCTAAAAGTTCGGCGGCCCGGCTAATCTGGCCGTTGGTCTTTGCCAGCGCCTCCTTAATCGCCTTCTTCTCAATAATTTGGAGGTTTAAGGTGGCAAAGCTCTTCTCAATCTCTTCTTCCTTCCCTTCCTCCCGCTTTTGGAGAAAACGCATCATACCCAAGGTGGGTATGAGGTGGTCAATGTCAATCTCTTGGGCATTCTCGGCTAACGCCCTTTCGTAAGCCCTTTCAAGGATGTTGCGCAAGGTTCGGACGTTACCCTCAAATAGTGAGTTTTCCCCTTTGAGATAGTCATTGATTAAAGTGAAAAGGAAAGAATGACCAGAAGGAGAAAGGGGGATCAGTTTCTTGCCGGGGAGGGCGGTAGCAATCCTCCTGATGAAGAAGTGAGAAAACCGGTCAAGATCCCTTTCCACAACCGTTGGCGCCTCGTTACCCCACCTCTCTTTAAGGGAAGGGACAAGGAGACAATGTTGAAAGAGTCGGGAATAGAAGTCGGGTCTTAAAGTTTGGGAGAGTTTTTCCAGTGGTTGATTGGTGGCGGCGATAATCCGGATATCAATCTCCCTCTCCCAAGAAGCCCCCAAACGTTTTATCCTTTTGTACTCCAATGCCCTTAATAACTTAATCTGAATCTCAGATGATAGTTCACCAATCTCATCTAAGAAGACGGTTGAGGTATTAGCGGATTCAAATATCCCTTCCCGGGGTAAAACCGCACCGGTGAAGGCACCCCTTTCGTGACCGAAGAGTTCGTCTTCAATCAGGTTATAGTCTAAAGCGGCGATGTTGACAGTAAGGGGCTCTCTCTTCTCCGCCTTCTCCTTCTCAAATCTTAAAGAGAGGCGGTGGATGATGCGGGCGACCAGTTCCTTCCCCACTCCGGGTTCGCCTAATAACATCACCGTCGCATCCGAAGGAGCGATCTTCTCAATCTCCCCCACTACATAACTCATCAAACGGGATTCGCCAATCACAAAGTTGAACTCCTCTTCCCAATTCTTTTTCTTCTCTTCTCCTACGGGTCTTAAAGCGAAGAAGTCAATCTTGCGGACAACCGAGGGATAAAAATTCTCACCCACCGCACTCATCGGGACGAAGGTTGCCCTTCCGTAACCCGGACCCACTAAAAGGTTAGCGAACTTTTTTAGAGAGGCGATACCCACCCGTAAGGAAAGGAATAGGACCGGGACGATTTTATCAATCTTCCGGAGGGCACTGAAGATTATAAATCCCTGTAAAGCCTTAACATCATAAGGGGCAACAAATTCCATCCCCCACTCCTCAGGGGTGAGGAGTTCTTCATCTTGAAGGTGGGTGAAATCAATATCCTGAACGACTAAAGAAACAAACTTCCCCCTATTCTTCCTATACCAGTCAATCAGTTCTTTGCCGTGGCGGAAATGGAGAAATTCAAATTCGGAAAGGAGACGACCCTCTTGGTAATCCCGAATCTGTTCCATTAAAGTGAGATAACTCTCTCTCAAATCATCACAAATTAAGATGTAAGGTTTCATCGAGCAATTATCCCCTTAATGATTCCTACTAAATCCAAAAAGGTTACCCACAACTTCTCATATTCTTCCTTTCCTCCTCCATAAGCGAAATAGTTGGGGTAGCGAAAGGCAAGCATCTGCAAATCTTCTGCCAGATGACCTTCTTTTAGATTGGGTTCGCTTTGGGCATCGGAATAAAAAGAAAATTTTACCTTTCTTGCCCAATCGGTTGGGTGGAGGTAAGAGATTTTAATTTGGGAAAAGGATTGGGCGTAACGGAAATGGTCGGAGAAGATATGGCTGAAGACACCCTCAATTGTCTTGTCGAGGAATAGGAGGACATCCGCTGCCAACGGGTCAATGGCGACGCAATCCCAGGATTGACCAATCTCTAAAATCCTCCCTTCCACAAATTTGGTGAGCAGATGGAGGTGGGGAGAGGAGAGAAATTTGGCTAAAAAACTCTTATACTCTTTCTCATCCCAGATCTGGGGAAGGGAATTTCCGGGGGGTAGGCGGTAGCGCTTAAATATCTCATCCAATTTCCGGAGGGCAGCGGGAAAATTACCCTTTACCACAAAGTTGTGGTCTAAGGTCACGACCTCAGAGGCGAGGGTCACAATCTCCGAAACATCCCTCTTCCCTAGTTTCCTCTTTTGGCCACTCTTTTTTAAGAGAAGAAGAGCGAAGATGATAGGTAGGGAAATTAAGAGGAGGAGGGAGAACGCCCTTAACACTCTTTGCCAATAGTAGGCGGTCACGAAAGTTCTTCGTAATTGCCCAATGGTCTTCTCTTCACTCCAAAGTTGGTCGTTTAAGAGATTGGCGACCAAAAATACCCTCTCCCCTTCTTCCCAATCTCTCTTCTTGGTTAAAAGAGAAAAGAGCGAGAGCATCTTTTCCTTCTTCAATAAGAATTCCCGGCGCTCGTTATAAAAAATTTTTAATCCTTCGGGTTGCAGGAGGGCAAAGTCAAGAAGGCCGTCACCATTGATATCAGAAAGGGAAAGGTCTTTGATCTCCAATTGGCAGCAGGGCACCTTAAAACCTGAGGGATAGATAAGATACAAATCCTTTTCCATTTGGCAGAGGAGAAAGGGAGAGAGTACTTTTATCACCACCTTCCCTCTTTGACCAATAATCGGAATGCCGGGGATAGGAGAACTCTTTTTTCTCTGGTAGCGCACCAAAAATAAATCAACTCCTCTTCTTTTAAGATAATATATGGTGTCATTTAAATTGAAAACCGCAAGGATTTTTTCTCCTTTCAGGGTCAAATTTTTTTCCCATCGCCCGCTTGGCAATTCGAACTCGTAGATTCCCGAACTTTCTGCTAGGTAAAACTTTTGTCCTTTCCAAGAGGCGCTGTGGACTTCGGAAAGGGGAAAAGAGAAGAGTTCTCTCATCCCTCTTTCCGTGAGGTGGTAAAAAGAACTCCCGGTCGGCTGGATAATAGCAAAATGGAAGGGAGAAACCGAGAAAGAGGAAATAATCTTTTCGTTTAAGATTTTTTCCACCTTCGGCTGGAAGTTATCAAAAGAGAGGTGATAAATCCCATCCTCAGAGACAAGGTAACAACTATTAGAATAGACATAGGAATTGATCACCCTCTTCGGGAAATGATGGGTGGAGAGAATCTTGCCGGATAAATCCGTAATAATCATCTCGCCGTTTTTAGTAAATAGAACAATCTCTTTCTCCTTGTCTCCTCTGATATTAAGAAATTGGCAGTGGTAGAAATCTTTTCGGGGAAGGGGAAGAAAATACGCCGAAAAGAATTGGGAAAAGATAAAGAGAATGGAGAAGGAAGGATGAATCATTCTATTCCCACTGGTAAATTGCCAACCCCTCCCCTACCGTCAAAAACCCGTTGCCCAAAGGGAGGCAGGCATAAACCACATCCTCCAAATCGGAGGCCTCGCGGGTCCTCAGTTGGGGCGATAAACGGTAGAACCAATCTTCCCGTCTTCCTTTCTCCTTTTCCAAGATGAGATTCACCATAATCTCCGTCCCTTCGTCGGTTTCAAAGACTCCCAAAAGATAAACGATCACCCGGTGATAAGAAAGGGAGGGGGCAAATCTTTTTCGCCAAAGAACTTTCTCCCCTTTCATCACCAAAATTCCTCCTTCCCTTCCTGAATAGGTTAAAACCTTTTCCTTTTCTCCGTCATTATCAAAATCGTAAAGAGAAAAATCGTTAAAGAAAATCCCGTTGCCGCCTAATCCCTTCCTCTCCAATTCCTTTCCGTCTTCCGTCTGGTAGGTAAGAAGCTGGCTTTTCTTATTGGTAGGATCAAAGAGCAAAAGAAAAAGGGTTTTCCCATCCGTCCTGCAAAAGCCTTGCGCCATAAAATCATTAAACCCAAGTTCTTGATCCCAGTTATTTCTCCCTCGGGCGTAAATTTTCCTCTCACCCAAAATAAATAAAGTGCCTTCCCCCCTTCCCAAGAACCTTCCCGCGGATAACTTTTCTTGGGAGATTATCTTCCCTTCGGGTAAGGAATAAGAAAAAAGGAAACTTTCCTCCCCTTTCCTCTCTAATGTCCAAACCCTCATTTTTCCTTCTTGCTCGGTAACAAAGAAATCTTTCAGCCAAAAACTATCCGCGAGGCGCAACCGATAGCGACGAGTTAAACTTCCCCTCTCTCCTTTAACAAAAAAGAAGATCTCTTTCCCATTGGTGAGGGTTAGAAAATCCTTTTCCAAAAAAGAGAAAATCTTGGGACGTGAAGAAGAGAAGGGTAATTTCTTTAAGAGGGAGAGGGTAGGGGAAAGGATATAGACATTGGGTAGATTGGCTGAGTAAAAAACAATCTCTTCCTCCCTCCCGCCCCAAAAATCTCCGCGCTGAAGGAGAGCGGGAGAAGAAGAGAGGGAGAAGGGGAGGTTTTCTGTAGAAAATAGTCCCTCCGCTATCCAATTACAGACTAACGTCCTATCTCTAACCTTTAATTTAGGTAAATCCTGTATTTCCCTCTTACACCCAAAGGGGAGTGTCAGAAAACTTAAAAATAGGAGAAAAAAGGAGAAAATCATTTCCGAGTTTTAACTCTCCCCTCCCGGGAGAAAACTCCCCGGTAGGTGTGCCAAAGATGAGGACTGTGAACCCGACCCGCCGGAAAAGCGAAAATCCTCTCATCCCAAGAAGTGGCTAATAAGATCCCATCCCGGGTGAGGGTTAAAGATGGGGTGATGAAAAACCCTTTCTCACTATAGGCGATCTCCTTCCGAAAGAGAAGTTGCCCATCTTCCCGCAGGGAATAGAGATACCCGTCATCGGAGAAGAGAAAGACCCGACCGTCTTCGGTCACAACCGGACTGGCGATGATTTCGTCATCGGTAGTAAAAAATGGGATTAAACCACCGTACCTCCCTTTTTTATAAAGGACACCATCATCCGCCCCGAAGAGAAAAGTATCTCCCCGAAAAACTCCTTCACATCTTATCGGATCCTCTTCGGGGGTGGCTGCCTTCCAGAGCAACTCCCCTTTTTTATTCAAGGCGTAGAGAAAACCATCTTCACAACCTGCCAGAAGATAACCATCTGGACTCAGTTGGCAGCCGGTGAGGAAAGGATCTTCGTTGGGAGTTTGCCAAGAGAAAAGCATTTTGCCATCCCTCGTGAAGGAGTAGATACCATCCGCGGTCAAAAAGATTTGACCTTTTTCGTCAATCGTCACCGGAGAAGGTTCACTAGCGACCTTCTTTTTCCATAGTAACTTACCTCCCAAAGAAAGGGAGAATAATTGGCCATCATCGGTAACGAAGAAGATTCTTTCCCCATCCGTAGCCGCTGGTTGGTAAATCTCGCTACCCGCCGAAAATTGCCAGAGCAGTTTGCCGGTAGTATCAAGGCAATAGAGGGTTGAATCAAGGGCACCGAAGATAACCTTATCCCTAAAAACTATGGGGGTGGCGTAAACCGAATTTCGGGTAGAAAAAGAGAAACGGAAAGCCCCATCCTTCCGAAAAGAGATTAAGGCATTATCTTCTAACCCCAAATAGAGATTGTCGTTTTCGTCTAAGGCGGGGGTAGAAATCGTAGCGGAAGGTAAAGGGATTTCAAAAAGGGCAAGCCTCTCTTTAATCTCAATCGCCAACGATTCAACCGCGGTAAAACCTTTCTTACTGTGCCCTGCAACCTTCAGCCAGTAAACCCCCGGTTTTTTATACTGATGTCCCACTTCAATCTCCCCTGAAACAAAAGAAGAGCGATAGACCTCTCCGTCGCCAAAGAATACTTCATAAACTAAGGTCTCGGGCTTCTCTGTGGAAATGGTAAAAAGCACCTCCTCTGTGGTATCACCAAAGAGGGGAACTTTCTTTAAATTCAAGACCGGCTGAGCAAAAACGAAAGGATAAGTGAAAAAGATAATTATTAGAGGAAAGGAAAAAGGGATGAGGATTTTCTCTTTTCTAACTGCCATCTTCCCTCCTTTTTTTCTTAATCTCTATCTTTTCTACCTTGATCTTTGCCTCTCTTAAAAATTTATTCGCCAGTTGGTCATAATAAGGTTCTAAGAAGCAGATCCTTTTAATCCGGGCGTTAATTAGCATCTTGACACAGGTGATACAAGGTTGATGGGTAGAATAAAGAGTGGCGCCGGAGACATCAATTCCAAAAGCAGCGGCTTGTAATAAAGCATTCTGCTCCCCGTGGAGACCCCGGCAGAGTTCAATCCGCTCGCCCGGTTTTAAACCCAGCCTCTCCCGCAAACAACCTGTCTCCGCACAATGCTTTAAGCCGGTGGGTGCTCCGTTATAACCGGTGGCTAATATCCTTTTATCCTTCACCAAAATCGCCCCCACCTTTCGCCGGAGACAGGTGGAACGTTCGGAGACCATCTGGGCAATTTGGATAAAGTATTCATCCCAAGAGAGGCGGCTATCTTTCTCCTTTCTTCTCATTTTAGGAGATAGTGGGCGATATTCGCCTTTTTATCTAAAACCGGTCTGATCTTCCCATTAGGAGAAGTGGCAATCGTTGTTACCCCCGGCCCGTGGCCCGCGACGACGCAGTTGGCATGGACCACAACCCCAATGGAGACGGCGCCGCGTCTTAAACACCGGCCGTAGGTATTGTCTGTGTCCAAAAGGCAGACAATATCCCCAAAACGGAGTTCGTTCAGCCGAAGTTTTCTTACGAGATCTTGGTCTTGCGTCGTGATATCATAATCACCAGTAGAGGTGGTAACCCCGCCCAAACCGGAGCCCATCACCTCCGGGGGAAGGATATGGGTTACCGGAAAATGAAGAAACCCGTTTTTAATTTTCAGGTCAAATTTTTCCAATAAATTGGGGTCAAGATTATAAAATTTAACGGAAGGTAAGCCCAAAATCTCCAAACCCTGCCCCACTGCCTTAATCTGAATTTTATCCCCAATCACCAATTTCTCTAAGGTCTCTTCGGGAAAATAGACTAAAATATGCTCAATCCCTCCGTGTTTACCGGTGACAAAACCTTCATCCCCCTTCGCCTCCCCAGAAACCACCTTCGCGGAATTACCGATACAGGCATAAGTGTTGAGCGCCCGATTTTCGTCTTCATCCTTCACCCGGATGGAAACACCCGGTTCTAAGTGGTCGCCCACCCAACCGAAGACGGGATCACCAATTTTTATATTATAGACAATTCCCCCGGTTCCGGGAAAGACCTTCGGTTCTCCTTTATAATCAATGGTGTAAGGTTGGCGTCTTCGGGGAGGGGCAACCTCTCCCAGGACAGAGATCCAGGGTAAAAATTCTTTATTGGTCTTTATCTTCATAGTTCCCTCCAAAGAAATAACCTTCCTTTAACGCCTTAATATTAACTTCTAAGGTCTTACCCTTCATCTTCTCTTTAAGAACCGAGCAGAGATTGTCTAAAGAGACAATCTCTGTGCGGCGGGCAAAATATCCCAAAATGACCATATTTGCCACCTGAGGCGATTGGCATACCTCTTGGGCAATCTTTTGGGCAGGGATGGGAAAATGATTCCTTTCCCATTTCCAATTGCAGATGGTAGCATCCAAAAAGACTTTTGTCTCTTCGCTAATCAAAGGAATGATTTTCTCATAACCTTCCGAGGCAAGGGAAATTAAATATTCAGGTTTTAAAACAAAAGGGGAGGAAATTTCCTTTTCGGAAATCATCACATCACAACTCACATCTCCTCCCCGAGCCTGAGAAGAGTAGCCGGCAATGGCACTGGCGAATTTCCCTTTAAGAATGGCGGCGTGAGCTAAAATCTCCCCCGCCAGAACAATTCCTTGTCCTCCTTTTCCGACGATTTTAATCTCAATCATATTCACCGATGATAATTTTCCCTTTTAAATCCCCTTTTCCCATCACCTTTGCTTTCTCATAAGAAATTACCACCTTCTTTATCTCTTGGAAGTAGTCGTAAATGGAAAAAAGTCTATTTCGCCTCCCAAATTGGGTGACACAGGGAGAGATAACATCAATGAAGGAAAATCCCTTACTCGTCAAAGCCTTGACGATAGCCTTGATCAAAGGTTTCGTATGGAAGACCGTCCAGCGGCTCACATAATCCGCCTCACAACTCTTAACCAATCGGCACAGATCAAAGGGGCGTTCTTCGTTGCCAAAAGGGGTTGTCTCCGTGAGACAACCTTCCGGGGTGGTTGGGGAAACTTGCCCCCCGGTCATCCCGTAGATAGAATTATTAGCACAGATCACCACCAGCGGCAGATTCCTCCTTGCGGCGTGGATTAAATGATTCCCCCCAATCGCCGCCAAATCCCCATCCCCAGAGATGACAACGACTTTTAAGTCGGGTCGGGTGAGGCAAACTCCGGTGGCGTAGGCTATTGCCCGACCGTGTAGGGTATGTAAGGTATCAGCCTTAAAGTGGGGAGAAGGGATCCAGGCACCGCAACCGATCCCGGAGACAAAAACCATTTTGGTGAAATCTAAGTGACCGGAGGTGGACAACTCGTCAATCGCCCGCAAGATGGCTTGCAGCAAAATCCCATGGCCACAACCCGGACAAAAAGGTGTTGGAAAGACCTCCTCTCTCAAATATTTATAAAGATGGCGGCTCATAAAATCTCCTCAATCTTTTTCATCACCTCCCAGGGGTAAATCGCCTCTCCTTTCGTCTTAAAAAGCCCAAGGATCTCCTTTCCGGGAAGGATCCGTTGCACCTCGTTAATCAATTGGCCACAATTCATCTCGCAGACCAGAATCTTTCGGGCAGGAATTTTCTTTAACTCCTCCTCCGGAAAGGGCCAGATGGTGATGGGCCGGAAGAGGCCAACTTTAATACCTTCTTTCCGTAAACTATCCACCGCGTAATAACTACTCCGCGCGGTGATGCCGAAGGCAATAAGACAAATATCACAATCTTCTGTGAAATAGGTTTCAAAGCGAATAATTTCCCCTCTATTCTTATCAATCTTTTCGCAAAGACGCCGGTTTAATCTATCCTGCACCTCTGGGTGATAGACCTTTCTCACCCCCCATTCGTTGTGGGTTGAGCCGGTAACTAAAAGTGCCTCCCCTTCTCCGAAGGCGGGCATCGGCGGAATTAATTCTCCCCCAAAAGGTGGCTTACCTTTTTCTTTATTCCGGTCAAAAATTACTACCTCCGGTTTCACCAAAAGGGTCTCCTTCAAATGGCCAATAACCTCATCCCCCAAAAGGATGACCGGAACTCTGTATCTTTCGGAAAGATTAAAGGCGAGGATGGTCAAATCGTACATCTCCTGAACCGACCAGGGAGAAAGGGCAATGATCCGGTAATCACCATGAGCACCCCATCTTGCTTGCATAATGTCACCCTGGCCGGGTCTTGTCGCTTGACCAGTAGCCGGTCCCTGCCTCTGGATATTAACGATGACAATTGGGGTTTCGGTCATTAAGGCATACCCAATCCCTTCCAACATCAGAGAAAAACCCGGACCAGAAGTGGCGGTCATCGCCTTCACCCCCGACCAGGAGGCCCCGATACAGGCACTGATGGAACCAATCTCATCCTCCATCTGGATGAAAAAACCACCTACTTCCTTCAACCTTTTTGCCATATGCTCCATAATCTCTGAAGAAGGGGTGATGGGGTAACCGGCATAAAACCGACAACCCGCAGCTAATGCCCCTTCGGCACAGGCAATATTCCCCGCCAGGAAGTAGCGCTGGGGGGAAAGAAGCGCTTTTTCTATTCTTTCTGGCATTTCTCCACCGTGATCGCCAAATCCGGGCAGAGGTATTCGCAGAGGAGACAACCGATACATTTCTCCTCGTGCGCCACCTTGGGAAGAGAAGCGTCTTTCTCAAAAACTTTTTTGGGACAGATTTGGTAGCAAAAAAGACAACCTTTACACCATTCTTTACGGATTGCGACCTTAAACATCTTATCCCTTCGGAGTGAAAAAGGCCCCCGTGAAAAGTATTAAGCCGGTGCGATTATCCCGAATGGCAAAGAAGAAGGGACGATTGAATACAAGATGAAACCTTTCTGGGAGGGCGGTTAAAGCCATCTCTACCGAAGTGACCGCTGCCGCCTCGGTTCCCTCTTCTGTTATGCTGAGGTAGGTCTTATGCCGGACATCGTTAATAAATAATCCCCCTTCCCCGCTCATGCCAGTAAAATCCGCCTTCTTTGGATCAAAGGCAATTGCCATATTCATCCTTTTTAAGATTTCTTTGAATGATTTTTCGTATGTCAAATGAATTCTGGGTAAAGAGATCTCCCCTTCTCTCTCATCAAACTCCTTTAAGACTTCTTCCCATCTTCCCCCTAACCATTGAACCAAACTGGCAAGGGGAAAGTTAGTATCGGGTAGAAAAAGGTAAATACTCACTTCCCCCTTTCCATAAGGCAAAGCAACTGCCGCCCAATTTTCCTTTTTGAGATAAAGAAACCTTCCCGATTGGGACATCAGCAAAATTTTCTCTTCCCCTCGGGGGGAATAAAAGAAATCTTCCTTCGTTTTCTCTTTTGGAAACTCCCTTTGCCACTTCCCTTGAAAGTAAACCGCATTCAAAATGAATAGCACCACATTTCTCTCAATTTTTTCTATAATTTTTTCTATCTTCCCCTTGGTATTTTTCCTAACCCACTGATTAATCTCTTTTATCGCTGAGGGCTGGGAGAAGTCTAAGGTTTTTATCTTTGCTTTGAAGAACTTTCTATTTCTTTCTAAGAATTCCCTCTTTAAGGAAATTCCCTTTCTCGCCCACAAAGAGTTAGCAATTTTTAATTCTACCTGGGGAATAGGTCTTCTTAGGAATTGGTGGAGATCGCTTAAGGCGGTATTCAAGGAGTCTAACTTCATCTCTTTTAAGTTAAGGGTTTTAGCCATCGCCTCTTTTGTTTCCCCTCCCGCTCCGTTATAAGTGCTCACCAGAGCAAGATAAACACTGATTGGAGAGATGAAGATATTCTCATTAAAATCTTCTGCCATTAACTCCGAAAAGAGGGAAAAACCAAACCGATTATTCCCTTGGACAAACAGAGGTGAAACCCCGGCCCTTAGCCAAGAGAAGAGAAGAAAGGAGAGAAAAACCCAGCCCTTCAACTTTTCCTTCTTCCCTTTCCAGTTTTTAAGCATACTTAATTATATCTCCGAGAAGGGAGATGTCAAATTATTAACTTGAATAAGAAGAAAAATACCTTATAATATTCAAATGAAAAAGAGATTATTAGTTTTAATTTTTCTCACCACTGGTTTATTGGGAAAGGAAGAGTTTCCCGCTTTATTCCCGATTCGGCAAAACTTCCGCTACGGATTGATTGACTCTACGGGAAAAATTGTCGTCAAACCACAACTTGATGGAATTGATGACTTCTCAGAAGGGATGGCAGTGATTAGAATCAATAACCAGTGGGGTTATATTGATGCCCGGAACTGGCAGGTCTTAAAGACTAAGTTTGAACAGGTTGGCCGTTTCTCCGAAGGGAAGGCGCGTGTCTTATACAAAGGGAAATGGGGTTATATTGACCGAAATGGGAAATTTGTGATCAAGCCCCAGTTTGAGTTCGCCGGTGATTTTCGGGAAGGGAAGGCCGCGGTGGGTATTGGGGGCAAGGTTGGTTACATTGATTCTACTGGTAAATTTATTATCAGTCCCCAGTTTTTCTCCACCTTCAACTTTTCCGAAGGGAGAGCGGGTGTTTTAGTTGGTAATAAACTCGGTTATATTGATTCGACCGGCAAGGTGGTGATTAAACCGATCTTTGATTTCATCTGGGACTTTAAGGAAGGTTTGGCTCGGGTAATGGTCAATAGGAAATGGGGTTATATTGACCGAAATGGGAAGTTTGTGATTAAGCCCCGGTTTGATGAGGCATTTGATTTTTCGGAGAGTCTGGCCGCGGTCCGGGTGAAGGAGAAAATCGGTTATATTGACAAAAAGGGTAAATTTGTTATCAAACCGAAATTTAAAGCCGGTGGCGAATTTTCAGAAGGACTTGCCCCGGCCTTAGCCGATAGTCTTTGGGGTTATATTGATAAAACTGGTGAGTTTAAGATTCAACCGAGTTTTGAAATCGCCTATCCCTTCTTTCGGGGTTTGGCAAAAGTGCAAATGAAAGGAAAGATCGGTTATATTGATAGAAGGGGAATTTTTATCTGGGAGCCAACGGAGTAGACTGGTTAAAAGTTAGTGATTAGACCTTTTGGATATGGCAGGAGCAAGAGATGCAAGGGTCGTAAGCCCGGACGACCATCTCCAACTCCAATTTTGCCTTCTCTTCTCCCACCGAAGAGGAGAATAAATTTGCCGCCGCCACTGTGAGGTGTTTCTCTATTGCATTATAATTTTGCGCGGTGGGGATGATTAAATCCGCATTGGTGCATAAACCGTCCTTAAATTCGTAATAGTGAAAGAGACTACCCCGGGGCGCTTCTACTGCTCCCACCCCTTTCCCTTCCCCTTTTTTAATAGGCACAATCTTCGGAGGTCTTTTAACTTTTAAAATCTTATCGGCGGTATTAATGATCTCCTCTAAGGCAAAAACGATTTCAATCGCCTGCGCCAAGTTGTTATACAATGGGTTTCTAATCCAACTCAGGCTGTAGCATTTTTGAAATGCCTCGTGGGCGGCGCCGTGTAACCTCTCCCCTAAGAGATTCATTCGGGCAAGGGCACCAACGAGATAAGGCTTTTCCCGATAGAGGGTCCTCTTAGCGGTGGAATGGGGATAAATCCGTTCCTTGATTGCGGTTCGGAATTCTTCCACCGTTCGGTCATCCCCATTAGAAATCATTACCGTATCACCCCAAAACCCGTAGGCATCGGTTGGTGGTTTTAGACAAACGAAAAGCACCCCTTCTTCGGCATAGGTTGAGTAGTGAAGGTTGCGGAGAAGTTCGGTTGTCCTTATCGCCTCAGGAAGTAGTTTTTCGGCACCGTCCCTTATTGATTTTATCTCCTCTTTACTTAAAAAGCGACCAAAACCACCGATGGTTGGATTCTCTCCGTGAATCATTCTCCCAGCCACCGCCTCCATCACATAATTACCAAATTTCTTTAAGCGTAGTCCGATACCCACTTCTTCGGGATATTTTTCTGCTAAGGCAATCGCATCCGGATAGCCCAAAAAATCCGGGAGGGCGAGGAAGAAGATGTGGAGACTGTGACTTTCAATCATCTCTCCGTAATGCATCATATTCCGTAATAGGGTAACCTCAGGCGGCACGTTCACCGCCAAAATCTTTTCTAAGGCTCTGATCGCCGCGTAGCGGTGGGAGATGTTACAGATGGCGCAAATCCGGGGTACGATATTTAACACTTCTGACGCCTCTTTCCCCAAAACCAAAGTTTCAAATAAGCGGGGCCCTTCCGGAATTTCAAAACGCACCTCCTTCACCTTCCCGTTTCGGAGCCGGACATAAATATTTCCGTGCCCTTCCACCCGGGCTACACTATCAATCCTTATCTCCTTTCCTTCCTTCATTTTCCTCTCTTCACCTCTTTAATTTTGGCGCCAAAGAAAAACCTCATCTTTTTCTCTAACTGGCTCTCCTGATACTTCTTTTCCAATAAGTTCTTTTCCCAGGAGGCAAAATTTCCTCCAGGGACAGGACCGAAACAACCGACACAGGGAAGGTTATCCTTTGGGCACCTTGCTAAACAACCTCCGCGCGTCACCGGACCGAGGCAGGGAATATCTTTTAGGAGGAGGCACTCGTTTTCCTGCCACTTACATTCCACACAGACCGGATAGGTAGGTAACTCAACAGGCAGATTCTTTAAGAGACGAGGAAAATTGAATAGGAATAACTGGGGGGAGATTGGACAACCAGGGAGGAAATAGTCAACCGGGACAAAATACTCTAAGGGTTTAGATTCAAAGGCTTCTACAATCTTAAAGTTTTTATTATAAACCGAACGGAACCTTTTGGAGAAGTTTGGCTTTCCGGTATACATCGCCTGCACCCCTCCAAAAGTGGCACAGGTCCCTAAGGCGACTAAGATCTTGCTTCGCTTGCGCAACTCTTTTAACTTCTCCTCCTGTTCGGTCGTGGTAATGGAGCCTTCAATGAAGACAATGTCCATCAAGCCATCACCTTCCCTTTTCCCTTGACTTGAGGCGAGGCGGAAACTTACCACCTCAACCGCTTTTAAAACCTCTAAGAGGTAATCCTCAGAATGGACAATGGTCAAAAGGTCTCCGGCACAACCGGTGAATTCAAAGAAACCAACTTTGGGCTTCATATTAAATCCTTCATATGCAAAACGTCCCAATAAGTAAAGACCGGACCATCCAGACAGGTATAGATTGAGCCAATAACGCAGTGGCCACACTTTCCAATTCCGCACTTCATCCTTCTCTCTAAGGTCATCAAGATCTGGTGCTTCGGTATTTTTAAGGCGACCAATTTATCAATCACATAGCGATACATCACCGGTGGTCCGCAGACCGCAGCGTAACTCTTTTCCGGATTGATTTCTTTGATAAACTTAAAGAGTTCGGTAACCACCCCAATCTTTTCCGTCCAAGTTCCGGTATCATCTTTATCAACCGCCAGTAGACATTCCAAGTCTTCTCGCTCTTTCAACTCTAAAAACTCCCTTAAAAAGAGCATCTCTTTTGGCCGGCGGGCACCATAAAGGAAATAGATCTTGCCGAAGAGGTCACGATTATCAAGGGCGTAAAGGAGGAGGGAGCGTAAAGGAACCGCCCCTAAGCCACCAACGACAATGATTAAGTCATGTCCGATCATCTTCTCTACGGGAAAACCGTTGCCATAAGGTCCCCGAACTCCAATCACTTCGTTCTCTTTCAATTTGAACAACTCGGTCGTTAAAACCCCAATCTTTCTAATACCGAACTCTAAAAGTCCGGGACGAGAGGGGGAGGAAGAGATAGAGAAAGGAGCCTCCCCTGCTCCGAAGACCGAGACCATCATAAACTGTCCGGGTTTATAGCGTAAGGTTAAAGCCTTCTCCATCTCTACCGGGCGCACTTGGAAGAATCGGACATCTTCGGTTAAGTTATAGCGCCGGACAATGCGCATCGGAATGGGACAATAGAGATTATTGCTATTCATTTAAGCAAAACTCCTTCACCTTTCAATTTTTTTGCCACTTCTAAGACATTAATATTTACCGGACAGGTGTCAATACACCGGCCGCAGCCGACGCAGGCGGGGCGGCCAAATTCGGTGATGAAGGCTTTCAATTTATGGGTATACCACAATTTCACCCGCGAGGAGCGTCTCTCCCGAAAATTATGCCCGCCCGCCACTAAGGCGAAGTCTTTAAGCATACAGGAATCCCAATGTCTTTCCCGAAACCCGGCTTTTTCCCCAATGGGAAGATGGTCTTGGACATTAAAACAAGGGCAGGTGGGACAGACCATAGAACAAGCACCACAGGAAAGGCATTTCTCGCCCAACTCCTCCCAGATTGGGGCATCGTAACTTAACTCCATAATGTCGGGCATGGCGGTTAAATCCAAATGAAGTTGGTATTGGTTGTCGCGCCATTTCCGCCATTCAATATACTGGGTTAAATCCTTCTGGGTGATATTCTCATCAAAAAGTTCTAAACGGCTCCTTACCAAATCGTCCCCAACCGAAGAGCCAACCCAAACTAAGTAATGGTCATCTAACTCATTAAAGCCCAAATCAAAACCCTCTTCAATGAAATGGGTATTGGTGGAACGGGCAAAACATTTATCATCCGGCACGCAGGAAAGGCCAATAATTATTGTTCTCTCCCGGGCTTTTCGGTAATAAGGGTCAGGAAGTCTTTCCTTAAATAAGCGGTCTAAAATTAAGATACTATGGATTTCACAAGGGTGAAGGCCAAAAATGATGCGCATCGGAATTTCTTCGGGAACCTCTTGGTATTGATTTATCGGATCAAATTTAAGAATCGGAAATTTAGGGGGTAAGAGAAATTTCTTTACCGGCAGAATGGTTCTTAAAGCGGTAAGTTCTAATCGGGAAAAATCGGTTAACTTTTCGTAGATAAACTTATCACCCTTTCTTACCGGACCGTAGACCTCCCCAAACTTTTGAATTCCTTTTAAGAAGTCAAATAAGTTCTCTTTCTTTAACTTTAAGGCTTTCATAAAGGATAAGTATAACAAATTAAAGGAAAGAGTCAAGAAAAATTTGCAACCGTTAACCATCCTCCGGTTTCCTTTTTCCCAAGGAGTTTAAATCTTAAAAGAGTTTCACCCGAACAACCGGTTCCTTTTGAAATTTTCCCAAAACGGAATCAAGGCGGTCTAAGGTTTTATTAACTCTCTGGTAGAAAATGGTATCCGAGAGAAATTTCTCAATGTTACCCCCCTTAAAAATTGCTACTAAATCCTTCAAGTTGGAATTTAACTCCTTTAACTCATTACTCGCCTCACTAATCTTCGGACCGGCGGTGCTCATTATCTTTTCCAAACGGTTAGATAAGTTTTCAACGAGTTCTCTACTCCCCTCTATCAGTTCCTTACCGCTTTGGGCAAAATCCCGAAAGGCAGAAAGCATCTCTTTAATCTGGCGGAGATCAATCTCTTCCAAGATTTCCGTAATATCGTCCCTTCTCACCCCTTTTAAGACATCTCCCTTTTTCACCATCTTCGGAGAGATCCCAGGAACTAAAGAGAGAATCTTTCCCTCAAAAAGGCCTCGGGACTTCGCCTCAACCTGGGAATCTTCTGGCAATGGGATATTCTTCTTGAGGACAAATTCTACCAATACCCCATCGGAAGTAATCTTCACCCTTCTCACCTCTCCAACCTTTACTCCTCGGAGGTAGACATAGACCCCGGGTTCTATGCCGTAGGCGTCAGAAAATTTTGCGCCCATCACAAATTCTCGGCGGAAAGGGTCCTTCCCTTTAATCCAGAGAATCCCACCAATGAATAAGATGAGGGCGATGAGAAAGAAGAGGCCGATAAGGAAATCTCTTTTCATCCTCTCATCTCCCAAAGTTTCCCTTCTTTTAGAAGGAGATACCTTCCCTTCAATTCCCCGACCATTCTCGGGTCATGGGTCACAACAACCATCGTTATCCCCATATTTTGCATCTCGCCAATCAGGTGAATGATGATTTTCGTATTATCCCCATCCAGATTGGCGGTCGGCTCGTCCAGGAGGAGATATTTCGGGTCTCGGACTATCTCCCGAGCAATCGCCACCCTCTTCTTCATCCCACCGCTCAGTTCACTCGGGAAGAGCCTCTCTTTTCCCAAAAGGCCAACAAAGGCGAGCGCCCTCTCAATCTTCTCTCGGCTATTCGCCCTTCTCTCCATTCTCAAAAAGAGGGCAAGGTTCTCATAGACATTCCAAGAATCAAAGAGGGCATCCGATTGGAAGACAAAGCCAATGCGCCTTCTAATTTTTAATAACTCCCTTTCCGGCAATTTATTAATCTCAATTCCGTCAACAATCACCTGACCCCGGTCGGGGAGTAAAAGACCGTTAATCATCTTCAAAAGGACAGTCTTCCCACAACCGCTCTCACCGGTAACGATCACTGTCTCCCCATCTCCGACCTGCAGATTGAGGTCAGCAAGGACGAGAAGGCGATTGAAACTCTTATAGAGATTTCTGATTTCAATCATAAAATTAAGATATTTACTAAGTAATTTGCGAAGAGGATAAATAAAGAACCGGTCACCACCGAGACCATCGTCCAATAACCAACACCACCTGCCCCTTCTTTGGGAACGAGACCAAAGAAAGAACCAAAAAAACTGGCGATAAAACCAAAAATTAAAGCCTTTACGATCCCAACGGAGATCTCCTTCCCTTCAAAGAAGAGCCTTATCCCCCTCAGAAATTCAAAACCCGAGATTCTTGGGCTGGCTAAAAGGTAGGCGGAGAGGAGGGCAACCCAATAGCCAATCACTAAGAGTAAAGGAGAAGCGAGGAGGCTCGCTAAGACCCGAGGAAGAACTAAAAAACCAGAAGGGGAGATACCCAAAGCCCTTAACGCCTCAATCTGTTCCGAGACCTTCATACTACCCAATTCCGAAGCCACCCCAGCACCAATTCGGCCCACAAGGAGAAGGCCTAAAAGCACCGGCTCAATCTCTAAAATTATCCCCTTGAAGATGCCGCTGCCAATCAGATAAGGAGGGGTGCCGGGTAAGGCGATATAGAGGGCGGAGGCGGCGGTGGAAAAACCAACAAAGATTGAGACAATCAAAATTAAGGGTAAAGAGCCGAGGGAGAATTCAAAAAAGGCATCCTTTATCTCCCGGTGGTAGAGGAAGATATTTTTTACTACTAAAACCATCTCGCCAAAAAAGGAGAGGAGTCTCCCGAGGGAGGTGAGTATTCCTCTCATCTCTTCTAACTAACCCCCAAGACCTTCTTCAAGGCGGCGATGAACAATTCATTCTCTTCTGGTTTCCCAACCGTTACCCTAAGGGCATTGGGGAAGTTATATTCCTTTAAGGTCCGGGTGATTATTCCTTCCGCCAAAAGTTTCTGGTAAATTTCCGAAGAATCCTGAGTAAAATTGATGAAGACGAAGTTGCCATAAGAAGGGAGATAGAAGAGTTTCAATTTTTCCAATTCCCGGTATAAGAAGCGCTTCCCCATTTCGTTAATCCGGATTGACTTCCGCACATGCCTTTTATCATCAAGGGCATGAATACAGGCGTATTGGGCTAAGCGGTTAATATGGAAGGGGT
This sequence comes from candidate division WOR-3 bacterium, assembly GCA_039801905.1. Taxonomy (NCBI): domain Bacteria; kingdom Pseudomonadati; phylum Caldifarciminota; species Caldifarciminota bacterium. Next base: position 83,547 of record JBDRVQ010000001.1, read on the forward strand.
AGCGAACCTTATTTATCGCCTCCACTACATCCGGGTTGGCAAATCCGTAACCGACCCTCAATCCCGCCAGCCCGTATATCTTAGAAAATGTGCGCAGGATTAAGATATTTTTCCCCTGTTTTAAGTACTTGAAGGTATCTAAATATCCCTTCTGGGTGATATACTCCCGATAAGCCTCATCAACAATCACCAAGATATTATCCGGCAGATGTTCCATAAAATAGGCGAAGATCTCCTTTTTGATTATGGTCCCTAAGGGGTTGATTGGGGTATCAAGATAAATAATCTTAGTTTTCGGGGTGATGTGGTCTAAGATACTTAAAAGGTCATGGGAATAGTCCTTGGGTGGAATCTCCACCACCTGGGCGCCCGCCACTAAGCCGCTAATCTTCCCGATGATAAAAGAACCCTGGGTGACAATTATCTCCGATTCCCGGTCCAGATAGGCGAGGGCAGCAAGATAGATGAGTTCTACGGAACCGTTGCCCACCACAATCCGGTCCATCCCTATCTTATAAATCTCAGAGATTTTCGCTTTTAGGTAGTAGTTGATATCATCGGGGTAAAGGAAAGATTCTTTTAAGACTTGGCGTAAAGCCTTTAGGGCTTTGGGTGAAGGACCAAGGGGATTTTCGTTTGAAGCCAATTTCACTACCTTCTTCAACTTCATCTCCCGCACCACCTCTTCAATCGGTTTTCCGGGACGGTAGGGAGTGATTCTGAATAAATCTTTTCTTGGTTCAAGCATCTTCTCCTCCTCTTTTCATAGTAATGAATATTAGACCACCAATTAAACTGTGGAGGTAATTGGCAACTAAGAAGAGGAGGCTTACCCCCATCGCCTCCTCCTTACTTAAACCAACTCTTTGGAAGAGATAGACAAAACTTCCCTCCCTTATCCCTAAGCCCCCAAAGGTTATGGGAACCATCGTGATGATATTAATCAGGGGGATGTAAAGGAAATAGTATAAGGGGGAGAGGGGTTTACCGATTGCCAGACCGGAAAAATACCAGACTAAGGAGAGGAGAAGTTGGACGAGGAGGGAGAAGAGAAAAGAGAGAAAAAGGGGTAAGGGATGGGCAGAGAAACCTTGCAATTTTGCGGCAAAGGAATCAATCTTCTCTCCCAAGCCTAAGAATTTTAACCTCTGCCAAAGCCTTTGGCAGAAAAGATAAACCCTCTCCGAGATGAGGGCAGCGGTGAGGGCAAAGAGTGTGAAAAAACCTAACAGGTTTATGGTTAGATACTCCTTTCCTATTGGTTGGCGAAGAAGAGAGAAGAGGAGGGTAGCAAGCAAGGCAAAGGCAAAGAGCCCAACAAAACCGATCACCCGGTCAAAGAAGGTTACCGCCAGAGCCAAGCCGAGCCCTTTCTCCTTCTTTCTCGTATAGGCGACCCGCATCACATCGCCCCCAATCGCGGTGGGCAGGAGGTTATTGAAGAAGAGGGAGACAAAATAGACCTTCAAGAGATAACCGTTAGAAAAGAAGAGTTCTTTGGCATCCAAAAGAATTTTCCAGCGCATAACGGAGATTAAAACAAAAAGGAAAAAGGAGAAGAGGGCAAGAGAGAGCCAGAAGGGGTCAGTCCGAACAAGGATCGCCAAAGCCGATTTGAAGTTCATCTTCCGCAAGAGGAGATAGATGATGAAGGAAGCGATTAGAATCCGAATGAAGGGCCAGAATCTCTTCATCTCATTTTCTTTTCAATCGCCTCCAATCTCTCAATAATGGCGGAGAAGGACTCACCCAAAAGTCCTAAACCGAAAAGGAGGATTCCGGTTAAGATTAAAAGAATTACCAAATATAAGAGGGGACGAAAACCGTGGCCCAAGATTCTTAAGATGATACTTAAAATCCCTAAGAGGAAACCAAGAAGGAAGGAGGCGGCTCCGACACTCCCAAAGTAGAGGAGGGGCTTTTTCATAAAGGATAGTTGAAAGGCGACCGCGATCAGGTCAAAAAAGCCAATGACGATCCGTTTCTTTGATTGATACTTCGGTTCACCCGCCCTTCGGGGATAGAGTTTTACCGGGATTTCGGTAATCTTCGCCCCCTCCGCCCAAACCAAAGGGACGAGATAGCGGTGCCAATCCTTACGCAGTTTTAATCGGGCGACAACCTCTTTCCGGAAGGCTTTAATGGCGTTGATATCGTGGACCGGTAAAGAGAAGATTTTTCTGGCTAAAAAGTTATAAATTAGGGAGACGAACTTCTTTTCGTATTTACCCACCTTCCAACCAACACACATATCATAGCCTTCCTCAATCTTGGCGACTAACTTTGGGATGTCCGAGGCGGCAAACTGCAAATCCGCATCATAAATTATGATAATCTCCCCTTCACTCGCCTCAAGACCTGTCAATATGGCATCAGTCTTCCCTCGGTTTTGGGGATGACGGAGGATTCGGACCCGAGGATATTTCGCCGCCTCTTTTAATGCCAATTCCCAAGTACCATCGGTTGAACCATCATCCACCACAATTATCTCGTAGGTCTCATCTAAATTGTTATGCAATTCTGCCAAAAGGGAAGGGATATTTAATACCTCATTATAAGCGGGACAGATTACCGTCTTTTCTATCGCCATTTATCCAACGTATTGTAACCAATTTTTCCCTTTTGTCAACCTTGGTTTTATAATAAAAAGGACTCTTAAACCCTACTTTTCCCAATCAAATAAGTTATTAAAAATCAAAGACTTATAAAAAAGGGAAAGATTTGGTGTCCAATTTTTGGGGGTATTTCCGTATTTATTATAGAGGGGTATTGGGTTCTAATCCCAACCCCGAAAAGAGAGGTGCGTATGAAAGATGCTTTAAGGCGAATAGAGAAGTATATATCTAAGTTAGAACCAGAGATTATAAGAAGAGATTTTGCCCAATTGAAAGAGAAGATGCTACAACAGATTACCACCTACTTTATAGAGATCTTTGAGGTTGAGACAAAGGCAAAGGCGATTTTAAGCGAATACGACCTACCGGTTAGTCTTATCCCCTTTTATCTATGCTATGCCCGGGAATTATATAGCCTTTCTAAGAGATATGCGGGATTTCCTCTCTTCCGGGAGATAAGGATTAGGGAGGGAAAATGGCGAAATAGAACTCTCCAACCGGAAATTTTAAGAAGGATAAGATTTGATATATTTGGCATAACCTTACCGGAGGAGATATGAGGATTGAGATAAAGAAGAAGAAGTCACTGGAGAGATTGGCGAAGATGGCAAGGAGATATGCAGTTTATTATCCAGATGCTACAAGGAGTTACCTGAAAGGGATAGTTGACTATGTCCTATTTGTGGAAGAGAAGGTGAAAGAGATTTTGGAGGAGCGGGGAATTTCGGTTATTTATCACTTTGCCTATTATGCCTTCGGTAGAAAGGTCTATAAACTCCTAAAAGAGAAGAAGGATTCCCAAATCCCTTCTTTAATTGAGGAGTGGGTGAAAGATAAATGTCTTTCCCGAGATGTTTTATCAGAGATTAAGGAGGCTTTATCGGAGAAGTAGGTCTTAAATAAGACTTAAGTTAAGTGATAAAAATTTTATGATGTAGGAGGGTTTTGTCTTTAGAAAAAGGGGTGTAGCATACAGGGGATGGTATCGGGGTTCTAATGGAAAGTCTAAGTAACGGTCTAAACTTAGGTCTAATTGGAGTTCTAAATAAGGGTCTAAAAGAAGGTCTAAAAGTAGGGGTAATAAAAAGAGTAATTGGAAATCTAATTAAGAGTCTAATTGAAAATTTAATCCGAAGTCTAATTATAGTTTTAACCGAAAGCCCAATTGAAAGTCTAACCTCAAGTCTAAATATCGGCTCGGTGAAAATAGGGGAGGGCAATAACACTATTGACAAGAATACTTTTTTTGTGTATATTTTAGGAATGGAAGTGGCGATAGCGCCCCTCGGGGCAATACCTTGCCAAATCAATCTTTTCCCAACCATTTCTCTTTTAATAAGAAACTATCGTCCACCTTCCAAAAATCCTATTAAGGGGGTGATAAAATATGAAGAAAGCCGAACTTATTGAGAAAATCGCCAAGGATGCAGGCATCTCCAAGAAACAGGCGGGGCTCGCTCTCCAATCCTTTATGGATGCGGTGAAGATGGTGATGAAGAAAGATGACGAACTGACCCTTCCCAAATTTGGCCGGTTCTATGTGAAGAAGACAAAAGCCCGAATTGGCCGGAATCCAAAAACCGGAGAGGAGATAAAAATTCCAGCCAGGAAGAGACCGGCCTTCCGCGCGGGGAAGGAATTAAAACTCGCTGCTAAATAAAAAAAGGGCGGGAAGGAGAAGTGGGCGTTCCCCAGAAAGCGCTTCCACCTCTTCTTCCTGCCCTCAATTCTTCCCCTCCCCATCTCAAAATCTTAGACCAAACAAAATTACCCCAGAAAGTTTCTTACCGCCGGATTAAAAATCACTACGAGTTGCTCAGAGCCATTAGGGGATTACAAATCAGAGGGGCACCGCTCATCGGCGTCGCCTCCGCCTATGGCGTTGCCTTAGAGGCGGTGAGAATAAAAAAGGACTTAAAGAGAAGGCTCCTTTCGGTGATTAATGATCTGCGAAAAGCCCGTCCTACCGCCTTCAATCCCTTCTTCATTTTAAAGAGGATGGAAGAGACTCTTAAATTAGAACTACCCGAAGAGGAATTACGCCTTCGCCTTTTGGAAGAGGCGGCAAAGATTGAAAAAGAAGAGAGAGAAAAGTGCGAAAAGATTGGCACCCACGGTGCCCAATTATTAAAAGATGGGACAAAGGTCCTAACTATCTGCAATACGGGTTTTTTAGCCACCCCCGGCATCGGCACCGCCCTGGGAATAATTTATAAGGCGAAGGAAGAAGGGAAGAGGATAAAGGTCTTTGTCTGCGAAACCCGACCCCTCCTCCAAGGGGCAAGGCTCACCACCTGGGAGTTGCAGAAAAGAGGGGTTGAAACCTTTTTAATCACCGACGGGATGGTGGGTAAGGTGATGGGGGATATTGATATTGTCCTCACCGGTGCCGACCGCATCGCCCGGAATTATGACTTTGCCAATAAGGTTGGCACCTTAACCCTGGCAATTTGTGCCTCCTATTATAAAAAGCCTTTTTACTGCGCGGCTCCCACCTCCACCATTGATCTCTCCTTGCAGGACGGGAGCGAAATTGCGATTGAGGAGAGAGGGGAGGAAGAGGTTCTAACTTGCTTAGGAAGACGCATCGCGCCGAAGGGGATTAAGGTGCTTAACCCTTCTTTTGATATTACCCCCCACCAGTTGTTGACCGGTCTCATCACCGAAGAGGGGATAATTAAATTGGCAAGAAGGTAGTTTATTTTTTTTCCGGGTCTAAGTGGACAATCACCTCTGTCTCCCCCATCTCACTCTTTATCGCCTCCGCCACCTCTTCTCCGGTTCGGTGGGCAACATCAAGATGGGTATCATTTTTCAAAGAGATATGAATGGTCACGATCCTCCTCTTCCCGTAGTCGTGAACTTGAATCTCATGGGCATCCTTCACCCCTTCTACACCCTGAGCAATCTCCTTGATCCGAGAGACGAGAGCGGGTGAAGGTGCAAAGCCAACCAGAATATTGCTTGTCTCCACTATAATTTTAATTCCGGTATAAATAATCAATCCGGAAATCCCGATCCCAAAAAACCCATCCAGCCGGAAGAATCCGAAACGATAGAAGATGAAACCAATTAGGACTAAAGCCGTCGCGATGGAATCGGTCCGGTGGTGCCAGGCATCAGCCTGTAAAGAAGGGGAGTTAATCTTCTCTCCCAGTTTTTGGGAAACCCCGGTGAGAAATTCTTTCACCAAAATGGAGAAGAGCAAAATGCTAATCACCCAAAAATTAGAAAACACTGGTTGGGGCGCCACGAGGCGCTTCAAAGAGTTGAGAAAGAATTCTAAACCGGCACCAATAAGGAGGAAGGCGATTAAAAGGGCAAAGATCCTTTCTACCCGACCGTGTCCGAAGGGGTGGTGCTCATCGGGAGGCTTGGCCGAAATCTTAAAACCCACGACGACCAAAAAGGAGGTGAAGACATCCGAGAGGGTATGAAAGGCATCCGCCAATAAAGCGATACTATTGAATAGTTTCCCTAGAATGAGTTTGATAAAAAAGAGGAGAAGGTTCAAAATAATACTCAAAAGACCTTCAAAATAGCCATAGTTTTTTACCCGGTCTTTGGTATCCAAGCGAAAGAGAGAGATTAACCAATTGGTAATTTTTTCCATTAAACCCTCGGGCGAGAAATCATCTTTTTACCTCCCCTTCCCCAACCGGTTGTACCGTTTCTAATTCCTTCTTCCTACTCTTCTTAAATTCCCAATGCTGAGAAAGGGCGGAGAAAGAGAGGAAAAGGAAACCAAGGGTATAGAGTAAAAGGAAAGGGGCGAGTGCCAATTCCCAATGGCTCAAGGCATAAATAAGGGTGAAGAGGAGGTAAAATCCCATCCCCATCTCTAAGAAGGTGATTTTAGAGATGGGGCTGAGATATTTCTTGTCCCGCAAACTCCCTTTCTTGCCCACAACCGAAAATTTCGGCGTGCGGGTGAATTCACTCTTCTTTCCCCAAAGGGCTTGGAGACAAGCCTGGGTGTTGATCAAGGAAAGGGAGACGAAGCCCCCAATCAATAGGAAAGCGACCAAAAACCAACTCTTTCTTCCTTTCTCTTTATTCCCATCCAACTTCTGAACCCGCCGGTAGGATAAGATATAGGTGATGGGATAAGGCAGGACAAAGATGGTGAAAAGGGAGAGGCTTAAATAGTAGAGGTTAACAACCCGAGCCTGGGAAGAAAGATAAACCGCCCAATAGCTTCCATAATGGTAAAGGGGATTGAGAACAATCTCAGTGTATTTAATTTTGGTAGCCACAATAGGAAAAGAGAGGAGGGAGAGGAAAAAGAGGATCGGATAGACCAAAGGAGAAGTGAGATGGGTGAAAGAGAAGAACTTTACCCGCCGGGGTAGTTTGGCTCGTAAAACCTCACCTAAGATCTTTTTGGCGACTTCTACCCCTCCCTTGGTCCAGCGGAACTGTTGTTTCTTAAATCCTTGAATGTCAATCGGCAATTCTCCGGGGCAGACAATCTCCGGCAGAAAGAGGATTTTATAACCTTTCAGTTGCGCCCGATAGGATAAATCAAGGTCTTCGGTTAAAGTATCATCCTGCCAGTTACCCGCAGCCAGAATTGCTTCCTTCCGCCAGACACCACAAGTGCCGTTGAAGTTAATGAAGAGATCAATCTGGGATTTTATATCCTGCTCAAAGAGAAAATGGGCATCTAAGGCTAATGCCTGACCCTGGGTGAGGATGGAGTAGTCACGGTTCAGATGCCCCCACCGGGTTTGGACCGCGGCAATCTTCTCATCAAGGAAGAAGTAGGGAATGGTCCTTTTTAGAAAATCCGGAGGCACAATAAAGTCCGCATCAAAGATGGCAATGAACTCACCCCGGGCGGAAAGTAATCCCTCCCGCAAAGCACCCGCCTTAAATCCGATTCGCTGGGAGCGGTGGTGGAGGGAGATATTATAGCCCAAACCCTTATACTCCTCCACCAAAGAAGCGAGAATGAAGGTTGTCTCGTCCGTGGAATCGTCCAGAATCTGAATTTCGTATCTCTCCTTCGGATAGTCCAAATTGGTAACCGAAGACAAAAGTCGCGCCACCACATATTTCTCGTTATAAATCGGGAGTTGGATAGTGACAAAGGGGAAGTAGTTTAAAGGAGGGGGAAATTTCTTCTTCTTATTTTTCCTATTTCTGGTTAGGTAATAGTAGAGGATGATATAACCGTGGGTCGCATAAAGGGATAAGAAAAGTAATAAGAGAAGATATAGAGCAAAAAGGAAAGATTCAATCATCTTTTCACCTCATATTTGATCCCTTCGGACAATTTTTCCTGCCATACATTCAGGAAAAGGTCCTTCTCTTTACCCTTCAATTCCAATTTCCAGGTTTTTATTTTACCATCCTTTTCTCTCTGGTCAAGAACTAAGGGGAAAGAGATTTTCTCTTCGCTTTCCAGAAAAAAATTTCCCTCCCCTTCTAATTTTGTATCCGGCGGTAGAGAGAGGATAATTTCCCCAGAAACAGGGAGTAGTTTTAATGCCTCCCCGGAGAGGAGAAAGAGACTGTCCCGGTAGAGGGCAAATTTCCCCGAGGAGAAGAGAAGTTTCAAAATCCTTTCCGGTAGTTCCTCTTCCAAGGTCAAAATACCCTTTTTGCCTTTTCTCTTTAAGTCGTAATTCACCTTGAGGCAGGAGAGCCTTTTTTTGATAATCTCTAAAAATTTTCTATCTTTGGGAAAAGAGAAGGTGAGGCGCAGTTTCGGCAAAAAGGGAATCCTTATCTCCCTCATTTCGTTATGCCGACTCAATTTTATCCGAAAGGCGACCTGAGCGGAAGAATCAAAGGCAAAAATTTCTGTAATCTTCCCTTTGTGGTAACGAATCTTTCCCTGCGCCTTCTCATTGCGCCACGAACCAAGGAATACCAAATTGGGGCGAAAGATTGTCTCCCCGGATTCCGGATTATCCGAAAGGAGGAGCGCCAAGATTTTGGTGATATCCGAATTTTCGCTTCGCACCCTCTTCTCCCAGCCGTTTTTCCCTAAGGTGTATTCCCAATCACCCGCCCCTTTATAAAGGAAGCGTTTGCTACCAGAAGGGAGGAAAAGTTTTTCTTCCCGCTCTTCCCTTCCCAGGAGAAGATTGGTATATCCGGAACCCTTCCCTTCCTTTTGGAGGGGAAGACTGCGGAACTGGTACTCGTAACGAAATCCCTTATAACTTTCTATCGTCTCCAAAACACCGGCATAGGTGAAAAGGGAAAAGAGGATTAAAATTCTTCCCCTAAGCGCAAGGTGAACTGCCATCTTTTATCTTTACCTCCGGTTAAAGGGTAAGAAAAGTCTACTCTCACCGGCAGAGGCGGGATATAGACCGCAATCCCAAACCCCCAGCCGAATTTTGTAAACCAAGATTCTTTCTTTTGCCATCTCCCCGCGCGGAGAAGAAAGGCACCGTCCAAAAAGACTCGGCCCATAATGTTACCGAAGGTGAGGGGGGGGAGTCCAAGTTTTATCTCCTTAATTAGAGGAAAACGAAATTCCGATTGAAAACCGGAAAGGAAGGTTCCCGTAGTGTCAATAAATTGGTAAGGGGCATAACCCCGGCAGATTTCTCCACTGATGTAAAAAGAATCCGGGTCTTTACCAAAACTCCCAATATTAAAAAGCCGCAGGGCAAGGGTATAGTCACTAAAGAGATTTTGGTAGCGGCGAAGATCAAGGTATTCCGTATAGTAGTTTTTAGAGAAGGGACTAATTTCAAAATTGAGGCGCGCCCGAGTTCCCTTATTCGGTCCGAAGAGGGTATAACGGGTATTATCAAAGACATAAGCAAAAAAATAGGGAAGGGAGAGGTAGGAAGAGGATTCCTGTAAAACCCATTCCCCCTCGGAGACTTCATAAATCCAAAAATTTAGGTTTCTCAGACCCAGCCCCATCTCCAACCGGTCCTCCCGGGAGAAGGGATAGGAAATCCCAGGGAAAATTCCCCGGTCGCGGAAGAGATAAGCCCGGTTGGAGGTCTCCCAGCCGTAGAGAAATTGATAAAGGGTGAAGTTATAATCAATCCGCTCTTTTAAGTACCAATAAGAGAAGTAGAAATTGGAGAAGTCAACTACTCCGGATAAATCGGTAAGAATGAAGAAGCGGTGGTCCCCTAAGATATCGGAAAGGGCAAGATAAACATAACCAGAGAAAAGCCCCTCACTTAAAGTCAAAGCCCCATAAGCATAATCCGCACCGAGGGTAAAACCAGTCCGTTCCCCTTCTTCAATAGAGGAGATGGTTTTCCCTTCCGGTGCCGTCTCCTTCTCTACTGGTTGGAAAACGGGTTTCATCTCTTCTAACTCTCCAATCCCAATTTCCCAAGAGCCGTTCTTAAAATAAGAGAAACATAATTTCCCGTCCGGGGTGAGGGAAAGGTCGGAGAAACCGCCGAAGAAGTTCGTCCGGAATAATTTCCCATTCTCCCAAAGATAAATCTGTTGATCCCCCGCCCGGAAAAGTAGTTCGCCAGAAGGTAAAAGGAAAGGGTCTCTAATCCCCGGGTGAGAAGGTCCGAAACGGAAGATGGTCTGGCTCTTTAAGATATATCCCCAAATCTCAGTCTCCTGGTAAACCTTCCTCTCTTCTATCTTTCTCTTCACAAAGATGATTGTCTCACCGGTTGGCGAAAAAGAAGGAGAGAAGTCATCCGCCCAATCCGAGGTCAACCGTTCAAGTTTACCCGTTTCCAGAGTGAAGAGATATAAATCGGAAAAACCATCCTTTAAGCCGATAAAGGCTAAACTCTTACCGTCCGGAGAGAAACTTGGTTCCGAGCACTCAGCCAGAGGTAGGAGAAATCTCTTCTTCAACTTAAAATTACCACTGAAAATTCTCAATTCCGATTTTCCTTCCCGGAGGGCAAATAAGGCAATCTCCTCCTCCCCTCCCGATGAAGAAAAGGCAATCACCCTCTTTAAGAAACGGATCTCCTCCCGCAGTGGCTTAAACTTCAGCCTTCTTATAACCTTTCCCGTAGTGAGCGCCAGATGGAGGGAGAAATCCCCCTTTTCATTAGAAAGGTATGCCACCTTATCTCCCTTTGGGCTGATGACGGGCCTTATATTAAAAACCCCTTTCCGGGAGTGGGTGAGGAATCGGAGGAGGGAGTCTTTTGCCCTTAAAGAATATGAGGGGAGATATTTTAACCGGAGATACTCCAAAAAGTCCTCACCTAAACTCTTGACCGATTTGCCAAAGGTCGCCTTTATCCCCTCGGCAAAACCTTTATTCTTCAAATTGAGGAGGAATTGGTGGGTCTTCCTTTCGCCGTAAATGCTTTCAATAAAGAAATAGAAAGCCTCCCCCAACCGGTAAGAGAGATAACTCTTATCCCTTGCCAAGTCTTCTAAGGAGAAGTTATTACCGACGAGATAATCCTGGAGATAGAGAGAAGAAAAACCGTCCGGACCTAAGAATTTACTCGCCGTGTATTCGCTATAACCTTCTAAGACAAATAAAGGAAGGTTGGGACCCCGGGCGATGAGAGCAGCACCTCTCTTAAATAAGACCTCATACTCATAGATGTGGGTCACTTCGTGACGTAAGGTCCTTTCCAGAAGGCTTAGGTCACCATCATAGGGAACAACCACCCTCCTCCTTAAAAGTTCGGCAAAACCCCCAATCCCCTCTTCAATTAGGTCTAAAATGATATTGGTCTCAGAGAAGCGCAAGAAGGAGTTATAAATAATGATGGGGGTCTTGTCCTTTTTTTTGAGGGAAAGGTTCTTTTCCAAAAATTGTGCCTGATCTTCAACGATAAACTGGGCAAAAGAGAGGAGATTTTCCTCTCCTTCTGGATAATAGATGAGAAACCGTTCGCTCTCCTTCACCCTAAAAGAGGTCTTTTCGTACTGGACCTTATTCTTTCCGAAATAATCCTGCTCCCCTCGGAGTTCAGATACTAAGAGGAGAGAGAAAATGATATTACCTAATAACCACCTTCTCATAGACTTCGGCCTTTTGGTTTAAGGTGAAAGAATGGGCGGTCATTTTGGATAAATAAACCCCTCTCGGTAAAGAGATGGGAAATTGGGCAGTATTCCGGCCACTCGGGAAGAAGGATTTAAAAGAATGGACAAACCTTCCGGAAAGGGTGAAGAGTTTCACCTCCACCAATGCGGGATAGGAGAGATTAAAAGATAAGAGAAGGTAGCCTTTTCCGGAGTAGGCTAAAGGTTCGGTAAGGGTAAGCCGGGGAAAGAGGGCAGTTATCACCTTTACCCTCTTCTCTCCATAGTTGAGAAGGTTGTCATAAGAAACGACCGTCAATTCTGTTGTCTCGGCGGAAAGGGTAATGGGTAAAGAGAAGGAGAAATTCCCCGAATAGGTCTCTTTGATTGCAGGGCTGAGCGAAACCTCCATCTGGTTAACAAAAAGACGGGGGTAGTAAAGATAAGGAGAGATAAAAATTCCCGAAGGGTCAGAAAGTTCTCCGGTTAAGAGAAAACTCTTGGGTAAAAAAGTAGTATCTTTTAACTCTTTCCCTTCGGCAAATAAACTTATCTTTGGACCTTCCCAATCAATAATCTCTCCTGGTAAAGTATCCCGGGCTATACTATCCCATAAGAAAAAATAAGAAGAATCTCCCTCCCGGATGAAACTATTTACCCGGGCGGTATTAGGGATCTCCCAATAGAAGTTATTAAGATCCCCGACTGTATCTAAGGGGAGGCCGGCCGGTGCCAAGAATTTCACTTCCAGAAAAGAACTTTTATCTTTCCCCTTCTGGGAAGCGATTCTAAAACCGGGCAGGATGTAATCGATCCGGAAGAGATGAGGCACTCCGTTATAATAGACCGTAGAAGTATATCTCCTCAGCCTCCTACCAGAAAAAGCCCTTGCGGAAAAGGTTCGCTCTTTTGCCAATCCCAAAGAACAGGAAAAAGTACTTAACCGTTTTGGCCTAAGGGTATCTCTCCTGAGAACCGGGAAATTGGCTCTCGGAGGGAGAGGGATTTTCAATGTCGGGTCGCCAAAGAGATGATAACTTATATCATTACGCTGGGCATAAAAGAAACTCTCACCCAGAGAAAGGCCGGAAAATAGAGAAGAGAGGAGAACCTCACATAACCTCTCATTTGTGCCGGGGCTTGATGCCTTTGTGCAGGCGATGGTAGCGATGAAACCATCCGGATTTCTCACCAGATCTTCGGCGATCGCTTCTCGGTATCTCCCCAATTCAAAATCATCAAAACGCCCCACTCCGCAACTTCCAAAATAGCCAAATGGGTATTGGCCGTTACTCTTTAAATTGAAGACATCTTCAATGTTGAGAAGTTGCTCGTGGGCAAGTCGAAAACCTGCGCCGTGACCAAAGTAAATCACCCCCAAAGCCCCATCTGCAATCTCATCCGAGAATGCCTTCCGGGCAAGAGGTTTATCCTTCACCGCCGAGAGGGGATATTCGGTAAGATAAACCTTCTTCACTTCAAAGTGGTTAGGTAATAACCTTTCTAAGTATTCACAACTCCGAATATGAACTCCCAGACCGGTATTATCCGGTTGGGAAGGGTCACCCAGATACTCATCATCCGCGACGAATAAGAAGCGTCCGACATAACTATCCGCCTGCCTCTCATACTTTTTTAGCTTTGCCAGATAATCCAAACCCTCCTTCTCATTGCGCACCGGCAATCTTCCTAAGATAAAGTTGGGATAAGAGGGAAAAACTAAATCCGAGGAGTCCGCATACCAAGCATCCAGAGCTAAGGGATAACGCTCGTAAACATTATAATCAAAACCACTCCCGTATTCGTAAGGGGGAATTTTGGGCTTCGCTTCACTAAAAAGGTTTCGGTAGTCATAATCGCCATCTCCTAAAAGGAGGCCGTAAACCGGTCTCTTCTTCTTAAAAAACCTTTTTAAGGCATAGGGTTCTTCAAGACCAAAGAGATAAAAATCGTAAATGTCCTCTAAAAGAGCATACTCAACCGAAAGCGCAGAACTTCTTCTTTTCTCCTGGGCAAAGAGATTAGCCAATCGGGAAAAAGGTTTTGGTGCCACAATCAGAAAGTCAGCCGAAAGGTGGGGCAGGGGAGAAGAGGATAAATCTTTCCTTTCTAACCCTAAGACCTTCCGCGCTTGAGAGATCGGAGAGAGGAAGAAGAAACTGGAATCCCTTTGGCTAGTGAGGAAGAGCGTATCTCCCTTTTTTTCTCCTAATAAAAACTTGGGTGAGAACGGGTCAGAGACATCAACAATAAAAAGGTCTTTTTTAGTCAAAAACCAGAAGTCGCCCCTTTTAGGAGTGAAGACTTCCCCACAGGAAGTTATCTCCCTCTTAGGTAGGAGGGTGAACTGAAAAAAGTCAAGAAAACATCCGGCATCTTGAGCGGGATCCTTTTCTACCCTTAGGGTGATGGATAATCTCCCCTCGGAGAGGGGAATTGGGTAGTTAATAGTTATTATCTTCCCCTGCGGCAGGCCGGCGGCTGGGATAAAAGAAGAGTCTAAAAGAGAACCATTCCCATAGGTGAGAAGGGAGAAATTGCGCGCCGGAGAAAAAATTTTGATGGTTAAGGAAATTAAACTTTCACTTTCGGGGAAGGAAAAGGTAAAGGTCTTCGGTTCCAAAGAGATCTCTTCCCAGAGCCATAAGGTTCCTCCCCGGGGAGGACAGAGGAGTTCTTTCTCAATATGACGCTTGGCGAAGATGGGAATTCTCTCTCCCGAAAGAGAAGGGGAGATTACCTCCATCCTTTTTCCGGGTTCCGAGGAATGGGTGAGCCAGTAGTAGTTATAGCGGGAGAAGATGTCTTGAAAATATTCTTTCCTCTTCTCATCCCATCTTGAGACCCCCTCACCATAGAATAGGATATAATCGTCATCGTCAAATTTCCCGTCCCCCCCGGTATAGAGATAGATTGGGATTTCTATCATCGTCTCCGGATAAAAGACCGGCGGTAAAAACTTCCCGATATTAAATAACTTAAACCCAATCGGATTGACCGTAGAGGGATTAAGACCTACCTTCTTTAACTCTTTTCCGGTAATCTTATAAAGACCAGAAGAATCAATCTTTATCTTATACCAAACCGGATACCGAGCGAAGAAGTTATCCTCTTTTTCTGGCGCCGCCTTTTTCCTCAAGGGGGGAGGTGAACCGGTTAGAGACTCTTCTGGGAAGTACTCATCAGAAATCCCGAGGCGAAATTCTTTTGTTTCCGAAATCGCCGGGTAGTTGTCAGAAATTGGGAAGAGAAAGAGAAAGGCAAAAATTAACATTCAAACCAGGGGAGTTTTCCCCTCCGGTCTTCCCTTCGGTAATCCGGTAGGATTAAAGGACTTTTTCTGTCCGGGGGGATCCCAAGTTCCTTTAATTCCTTATGGAACTTAACCAGATGATTTAAAGTGAGGGTTTTGCTCTGGTTTTGGTGAGGGAGACCGAAAACAATTTGGGCGGCTTTCCTTCCTGCCCTCTGGCCAAAGACCAAAATGTCCAATAGGGAGTTTCCCATCAAACGATTCCGGCCGTGGACCCCACCTGTCACCTCCCCGGCGGCTAAGAGGTTGGGGACGGTCGTTTCCCCATCAGGATTGATTAAAACCCCACCGTTCTGGTAATGCTGGGTGGGATAGGTTAAAATTGGCTCCTTTCTCATATCAATCCCGAATCTCTTAAATTGGCGGAACATAGCGGGCAATTCCCGCTCAATCGTCCCCGGCCCACCCTTCATCTCAATCAAAGGTGTATCAAGCCAGACCCCTAAATTTCCCGAAGGGGTTCTTACCCCTCTCCCCTCTAAACATTCCCGGATAATGGCGCTTGCCACACAATCCCTCGTCTCCAATTCGTAGATAAATCTCTCCCCATTTCTATTCACCAATTGCGCCCCAACTCCTCTCACCTTCTCGGTAATTAATTGGCCAGAAATCTGTTCTGGAAAGGCGACTCCGGTTGGGTGGTACTGAATCGTATCAATGAAAATAATTTTTGCCCCAATCCGGTTCGCCAAGACCAGCCCATCAGCGGTCGCTCCATAATGGTTAGAGGTGGGGAAGTTTTGGATATGTAACCTTCCCGCCCCTCCGGTGGCTAAGATTGTCACCTTACTCTGGATCACGACCTCCTCTTTCGTCTCTAAATTGATAAAGACCGCACCCGTACATCTCCCATCTTCATCGGAGAGGAGTTCAATGGCGGCTAAAAATTCAAGAACCTTTATCTCCTTATTCCAAACCTCATCCTTCAAAATGCGCATTATCTCCATCCCGGTATAATCCTTAGCGGTATGCATCCGCTTCCGAGAAGTGCCGCCTCCGTGAATGGTCACCATCGTCCCATCTTCTTTCTTGTCAAACATCATCCCCCTCTCTTCCAACCAAGAGATGATCTTGGGACCAGAAAGAACTAGTGTCTTCACCAACTCCGGTATATTCTTAAACCCACCGCCCCCCATCACATCTAAGTAGTGAATTGCTGGGGAGTCATTCTCCTTATCCGCCGCCTGGATCCCTCCCTGAGCCATAATGGTATTGGAATCACCGAGCCGCAACTTTGTCACCAGAATCACATCCTTTCCTCCCGACTCTAAGAAGGAGAGAGCCGCCATTGCTCCGGCACCACCGCCCCCAATCACCAAACAGTCACACCGAAAATCCGGTTCTTTCAATCTCTCCTCAGGATTTAAGAAGGAATATGATTCAAGGAGGTCGGCTATCTCGTTCACCGCCATCTCCCCTTTATTCACCCCAACCCTTAAAGGTCGCGCCATCCCCGGTTTATAATCGGGATGGAAGGATTTCAAAAGGGACTCCTTTTCTGATGGAGGAAGTGGCGGGAAAACCTCACCTATCCTCTTCTCCCGAGTCCTCTCCAAAGCTTTGATACTTTCTATCATTTCCTGGGTATAGAGCATCGCTCCTCCTAAACTTCAATCTCCCTCTTCTGATACCTCTCCTTCAGCAAACCGACCTCCAGGCGCATTAAATCTTCTATCTCTTTATCAAACTTTCCTTCGGCGATCTCCTGTAAACGGACTTTTAAATGACCCGCTTTCTTTTGGATGTGAGCCCCATAAAGGCGGCGCGCCAAAAGGGCAACATAATATTGAACAATCTCCGCTGGACAGCGGGAGGCGCAGAGCCCACAGAGGATACAATCAAAGGAAAGTTCTGCCACCTTTTCTATATCCCCCCGGATTGCCGCATTGATATACTCCATAACCTTAATATCTTGAGGGCAAACCTTATTGCAACTGCCACAGGAGATGCAACGGAGGATTTCGGGATAGAGACTGATTATCACCTCTGGTCTCGGAGAGAGTTTTTGAATGTCGTATAACTTCTTATTCGCGGGATAGAAGGGAATCTGGGCTAAATACATCCCTTCTTCTACTATGTCTTGGCAGGCAAGACCAACTTTTAACCGATAGGAATCCTTTTTTCGGTAAACAGTACCGCAGGCTCCACAGAATCCCCCTCGGCAACCCGCTCCCCGGATATAGAAAAATCCCGCGTACTCTAATGCTTTCATAATTGTCTGACCCTTGGGAACCCTATACTCCTTCCCCATAACGAAGATGGAGATCTCTTCCATAACTTACCCCCGGCGGATGGCGTATCTTCTCACCCCCTCCTCGTAAAGGTCATTCCCGTAAATATCATTAACGACAATCACTGGGAAGTCTTCCACCTCCATCTCGCTCACCGCCTCCGGTCCCAAATCTTCATAAGCGATTACCTTATAACTTTTAACCTTTTTCGCCAAAAGGGCGGCGACGCCCCCAATCGCTGCAAAATAAACCCCCCTATTTTTCTTTAACGCCTCAACCACTTCTTTTGACCGGTTACCTTTCCCGATCAGTCCCTTCACTCCATAAGCGAGAAGAGTTGGGGTGTAAGGGTCCATTCTTTCCGAAGTGGTGGGACCGCAGGGACCGATAGGATATCCGGGTTTTGCGGGACAGGGTCCTACATAGTAGATAACCGCCCCTCTTAGATCAAAAGGGAGTTTTTCCTTTTTCTCTATTGCCTCCACAAGCCTTTTATGGGCCTGGTCTCTTGCGGTATAGATGATACCAGAAATGAGACAGGAATCTCCTGCCTTTAACTTTTCTACCACCTCTTCGGTAAGCGGTGTCTTTAATGAAAGGTTTGCCATCTTATCCTCCTTAAATAATTACTTCCTTATGCCTTGCCGCATGGCAGTTGATATTTACCGCTACCGGCAGAGAAGCGATATGACAAGGGAAAGAAGAGATAAAGACTGCCAAAGCGGTAGTTCGCCCACCAAACCCCTGAGGTCCAATTCCCAAGTTGTTTATCTCTCTTAACCACTCCTTCTCTAAGTTATCATAAAAGGGGTCGGGATGGGAAGAGCCAATCTTACGAAGGAGTGCCTTCTTCGCTTGGAGGGCACACATCTCCATCGTGCCACCAATTCCCACGCCGACAATAATTGGCGGGCAGGGGTTAGCACCACTTCTTGCCACTCGGTCAACAACATACCTTTTAACACCTTCTATGCCTGCGGCCGGGGTGAGCATCCTTACCTCACTCATATTCTCACTTCCTCCACCCTTAGGCATTACGATAATTTTTAACCTATCCCCGGGGACAATCTGGGTATAAATTATGGCGGGCGTATTATCTCCGGTATTCTTGCGCCGTAAAGGACAAGAGACTACCGATTTCCTTAAATAACCTTCCTTATAACCCTTCCTTACCCCCTCGTTGATCGCCGAATCTAATGAACCTTTAATCTTCACCTCTTCTCCCATCTCCACGAAGACGACCGCAATTCCGGTATCCTGACAGATTGGGAGCATCTCTTTTTCTGCCACTTCGGCATTGTTCAAAATCGTTTGCAAAATCTCCTTTCCCAAGGAAGATTCCTCCTGGGGGATAGCGGAACGGATTGCCGAGCGCACATCCTCGCCCAAAATGCAGTTGGCCTCAATACACAACCGGGCAACCTCTTCAATAATTTTCTTCTCTTCTATCTCTCTCATAGTTTCTCCGGTTTTAACACCCAAACCTCACCCGCAGCGGGGAGGTCTTCTTTCTTTATCTCTATTTCCGACTTTTCTAAAAAACGGCAGTTCTTCTTCCCCTGCAAAAAGTCTTCCACCGGAGAGATGGGAAAATCGCAGGCACTTGTCTTATAATGCATCGGGATGGTAATCTTCGGTTTCAATTCCATCATTATCTTTGTCGCTTCATTCGGGGAAATTGTAAAATAACCACCCACCGGTAGCAAGAGAATATCAATTTCCCCCATCTCTCCCCTCACCTTCTCCGGGAGCGTTTCGCCCAAGTCACCCAAGTGGGCAATCCTCATCCCTTCCAGCTCGAAGATAAAGATGGTATTTCTCCCCCGCTCCTTCCCTGTCACCGCATCGTGGTAGGTAGCGATGCCTTTTATCTTAATCCCGGCAATCTCTTCTTCCCCTTCCTTTCGCACCACCTTAGGATTTCCCTTTATCCCTTCTAAAAAGTTATGGTCTTCGTGGTCGTGACTGATAGTCACAATATCCGCTACTTCGTTTATCGGTTTATAATTCAGAGATCCAAACGCCTTTGGTTTGTAAGGGTCAGTGATGATTCTCTTGCCGGCGCCGGTGATAAGGAAGGAGGCGTGCCCTAAAAATTTTATCTTCATCTTCCCTCCTAATTAAGAGGTAGAACCGATACCTTCTTCTTATCTTTTCCTACCCAATCAAAGCGGACAATCCCTTCCTTTTTCGCAAAAAGGGTGAAATCCTTGCCCATCCCCACATTCTCTCCGGGTAGAAAGCGAGTCCCTCTCTGCCTGATGATGATGTTCCCAGGTTTTACTATCTGACCGCCAAAAATCTTTACCCCCAGTCTCTGACCGGGAGAATCTCTACCGTTTCTGGAAGAACCTTGCCCTTTCTTATGAGCCATAATTCCTCCCTTAAAATTATCTTCTTCCCATTATAAGACCCTTTTGGGAGATGTCAACTATTTATGGTGATAAATTATTTTTCGCGTCTCCCTCTTCTCTCCTTGGAAAGAGAAGAAGTAAATACCGGTCTCCCTTTGGTTGACGGGAGACCAAGAAAAGGGGCAGCGGGAAGAGAAGAAGTAAGACCCTAAGAGATTACCTTGCACATCGTAGATTTTTAATGTTCCGCTCTCCGGGGGAAAAAAGGTGACCGATTCGGAAAAGGGATTGGGATAGACTTTTAACATAGACCGGCGCTTCTCCCTCTTCTCCTCTTTAATCCCTACACCATCAAATATGACGGTGATGGTAGAACCATTGGTATTGGAGATATAGACCCGATTTTGGCTCTTCGCCCAAGTGATTTTCTGCGGTCCGGAACCAACCCGCAAGGTAGCGATTACAGAGTCGCGTTCACAAGCGAGGATAGAGACTGTAGAATCTCCAAAATTGGCACAATAGAGGCGATTGCTGAGGGAGTTCCAAAGCAAAGCTTTGGGGTTAAGGCCAACTTCGCAATTCCTTAAAACCTGGTCGGTCGCTCCATCAATCACCGTCACCATATTCTGGACATAACTGGCAGAATAGATTTTATTATCAATTGAATCGTAGGCTAAGTCTTCGGGTCCTCGGGCAACCGAAAGATTAGCAATCACAGTATCCCTTTGGCCACTAATGATTGTTACCTCATTACTCACCCGATTGCCCGCATAGATTTTATTATTTCTCATATTGAATGCCAGATTGATTGGTCCTTGACCCGCCCCAATTCTCTTTACGATACTATCTCTTACTCCATCAATCACCACCACATCGTTCGTATTCCGGTTGGCACAATAGACCTTATTATTCAAACGATTCCAGAGTAAGGCGGTGGGATTTAAGCCGACCTTTAAGGTCTTAATCACCTGATGGGTATTGCCGTCAATAATGGAGACACTTCCGCTATCATGATTGGCACAATAGATTTTATTATTCTCTTGGTTTAAGGTTAAGGCAATCGGTCCTTTCTCAACGGGGATGGTGGTGATCACCTGGTTGGTTAGACAATTGATGACGGAGACAGTGTTTGAATTGTAATTGGCGCAAAAGAGGCGATTGGTGGCTAAATTGAGGAGTAAGGCGGAAGGGGTTTTGCCCACGGTAATCCGACCGGTCACTTGATTATTTGTGGCATTGATGAGAAAGAGGTTATCCGAACCGGAGTTGGCGATATAAAGTAGATTATTTCCGGGATGCCAAACTCCCGAATGGGGGGTAACCCCAACAGTAATCGTAGTGATATTACTCGTGTTGGAGATGACCGAAACCTCATGGCTTAACCGGTTGAGGCAATAGAGAAGTTCGCTTCCCGAGAGGGGAAGGAGAAAGGAGGGCTCTTGGCCAACCGGGATGTGGGTGAGGAGGCTATTCGTTGCCCCATCAATCACGGAGACGGTATTGGCTCCCGAATTGGCGCAATAGATCTTATTAAGAGAGGGATGCCAAGAGAGAAATGAGACATTGCTGCCCGTGGCGACGGTGGCTAATAACTGGTCATTCTCCCCATTGAAAATGGAGACACTTCCCTGCCAGCGATTGGCGCAGTAGTATTTATTATTGGTTTGATTATAGGTGACCGAGACGGGATAACTTCCCACTGAGACTGTGTTGATTACCGAATCGGTCTCACCGTTAATCACCGTAATGGTAGCGCTTCCGGAATTGACGCAGTAGACCCGACGGTTGATGCTATTCCAGGCGAGGGCGACCGGACCGGTGCCCACAGAAACCTCCCCCCGGACGATGTTCGTTGCCCCATCAATCACGGTGATGGTATTGGAATAACGATTGGCACAGTAGACCCGATTCCGATAGGGATTCCACAGGAGGGCTTGGGGAGAGTTACCGACATTGACGGTGGTGATGGTTCGATTATTCGTCCCGTCAATAATCGTCACCGTATTGGAACCGCTATTGGCACAATAAATTTTATTATTCGTAGCATTTAGAGCCAAGGCGGTAGGATTTTGTCCCACCGGGATTGTGGTGTCAATGCGGTCGGTCGCTCCATCAATCACAAAGAGGAAACTGTTCCCTCCAACACTTGTGCCGTAGATTTTATTGTTTAAGTGGTTAAAAAGCAAGGCGGTGATGTTTCCACCAATTGTTACCTTCTTCACCTTCTCTTGATTCTCAGGGTTAATAATTAAAATCACGCCGCCTCTTTCCCCAGCCACATATAACTTATTATTCGTTGGATTATGGGCGATGACCTGAGGGAAGAGAATTCCGGAGAGACTGTCGGGAAGATAGATGGTCTTCTCTATCACCTGCGCGGATAAGATGGTGAAGAGAAAGAGAAAAAATATAGTTAATCTCTTATTTTTCATAAATCCTCCAAAAAGGTATCTTATCAAGATTGGGAATTTTTTCAAGTCTTCAATCAAATCTTAAAGAGAGAGAAATCCTTTCCGAGGCACCAACATAACCATAATCAAAATAGGTGGCATCAATGACGAATGAGATATTGCGGGCAATCTTTCGGGCGTAACCAATCCCAAAGGAAATCCCTTTCCAACTTCCCAGATGATAACCCGTTTGGTAACCGGCTCTCAAATACAATTCCTCAGATTTTTGGGGGAGGTTATTTAATTTTAACTCTCCACCAAAAGAGAAGTTTGGCTTCTGGTCAAGGGCAAAAAGACAGTCGGAAGCGAAAAGGAGATAGTGGAGAGAAATCGGTATCTTATAGGCGAGCCCCAGACGGAGATTGGTCGGGAGGCTACTTTTCTCGGTGCTAAATTTCTGGGGTGTCCCGAGATTAAAAAGCCCGGCTCCCAAAAATAGATTTTTCTTCGGAGAATATAGTCCCCCCCCATCTAAAGCGAAAGAATAAGAGAAGAAGGTGTCAAGGCGTGCTCCGATTCCCTTTAAGGCAAAACCCAAGGAGAGATTGGTGAGGGGGCGAAAGGAGAGGACGGTGGTGAAGAGAAAATTATTGAAGTAGTATTCGCCTATCTCTTCTCCCAAGTCATCCCTCCTTGTGTCCTTAGCGGAGAGTAAAGCCATACCGATCCCACAACCCAATCTCTTTTGCAGAGGGAATTTCACTCCCAGGGCGCCATAGGTGATGTGAGAGAATAGGTTCATCATCATCAGAGTGGCATCAAATTTCGGAAAAAGGGCAACGCCTCCTGGATTCCAAAATATGGAGTGGGCATCATCAGCCACTCCGGTAAAAGCGCTTCCCATTGCCACAGGCCGGGCACCAATCCCCAACTTTAAGAAATTATAACCCGTCTCCCCGGGGCCGTAACCGAATAGATCCCAGAAAAGGAAAAAGAGAAAACACAATCTCGCTTTTCTCTTCATCAGAGATTAACTCCCAAAGTATAACCTTCCCTTCCCAATTCCAAAAAGAGAAAAGAGAGGTTAAACCCCAGCCGAGCCTTAGAGAGGAGATAAAATTTTGAGAAATAGGTCTTCTTTTGGAGTAGGTCCTCAATCAATTCCCCCCGGAGATTACTAATTGAGAAGCCAAAAAGGAGATAGGGTTTAAAGCGTCTAATTGGATAACCGAGGGAAGTGAAAAAACCAAGGGAGTGACCAAGTTTTATCTTATAAGTTCGGTAAGGATTTCCAGGGAGGAAAATGAAATTGGGAAGAACAAATCCGTAGCGGGCTCCAAATTTCCATTCCGGTCTTTTTAGGATGGGATAAGTGAAAGCAAGGTGACAGAGTCCTTTATTCCCACTCTCTTCGTTTTCCCCATAAAAAGAACAACCGAAGGAGAGACGCGATTTTTTAAGAGCAGGAGAAAGGAGAATAGACCCCCCCCAATTTTCAGAGCAGTAATCGGCGAGGAGCGCGAAAAAGGTGGGGGAAGATTTTTCCGCCCAGTGGGAAAGGGAGGAAGCGATTTCCTTTAATCCCTCTTGCCACTCATTGGAGGTTAGAATAGTTATTAAGAATAGGGTGAAGATCACCGACAATTATAATAGATAAACTTAAAAAGGCAAGGATCTGTACTGTTTACAGAATCGTGAACACCCCAAAATTCGGAAAGGGTCATCTTATCTAAAAATACAGGGAGCGTTTCTTTAAGATCCTCCCCAATCTGGAGACTTTTATAAAATCCTTACGGATTAACTCCAAGAGATAAAAATCGGCCCTGAGATTTATCCCTCTCCTCAACCACAAGCATAAATCCCTCCTTTTCGGTTTAAGATGGATTTAGCCATAAAAAATTTTACCAAGGTTTTTTGAAAAGCCTTTTGAAGTATTCTTAGACCTATAACGCTTGCAGATGCCCATTGACATAGGAAATTTTATCTCCTATAATGATTTATGACAATCTTAATCATAATTTTAATTCTTATTGCCTTATATCTCCTCTTCACTTATAATTCCTTAGTGGTGAAGAAAAACCGGTTGAAAAATGCCTGGTATCAGATTGATGTCCAACTGAAAAGGAGATACGACCTCATACCAAACCTGGTGGAGACGGTAAAGGGTTATGCCGCACACGAGAAGGAGATTTTTGAAAAGGTGGCGGAGGCGAGGGCGAAGGCGATGGGGGCTAAGAGTCCAAGAGAAGTAGCCGAGGCGAACGAAGGTTTAAGCGCAGTCTTAAAGACCCTCTTTGCGGTGGCGGAAGCCTATCCGGCTTTGAGGGCGAGTGAGAACTTTATCCGGTTACAGGAGGAACTCGCGGCGACGGAGAATAAAATCGCCTTTGCCCGGCAGTTTTATAACGATACGGTGATGGCTTATAATGTCGCCTGCCAACAATTTCCATCCAACATCGTCGCCCGGATTTTCAACTTCCAATTAGAAGAATTTTATTCTCTTCCCGAAGCGGAGAAGGAGGCACCCAAGGTTAAGTTTTAGAGCGATGTCCAGTGTCACCTTTTACGACCTCATTGCCAAGAATAAAAGATTAACCTATCTTTTCATCTTTATCATCAGCCTCTTCCTCGGTTTTGCTGGCTATCTGGTAGTGAAGATCTTCAATTGGGGAACTGCGGGTTATATCTTTTTTGGCTTTTTCATTATCTTTTACAATCTCATTCTCTATTACAATTCGGCAAAAATCATT
>JBDRVQ010000002.1 GCA_039801905.1 candidate division WOR-3 bacterium
CCAAAGTCTATAAAACTATCTCTCTTTAAGCAGTAAGGTGAAGGTTCTGGTAAACCAGGAATAACATCAATCACCGGTTCCGAAGGAAACCTTGGCTGGAAAAAGTAATTATTGAAGATAACCCGATAGAAACTATCAAGCATTGATTCGGTCCAGATGCTAAATAGTTGCCACTCAAAAGGAATGGAAGGCGGTGCTGGTAAAAGGCTGGTATGAGGATAGAAGGAATTGGTTGGTGTTCGGCTTATGTTTACTGTCTCCGAAGGGATAGGCAGATTGGCGTAAACTTCCCAGTTATCCGGGAGAGATTCCTGATAGGCAACTACTTTCCCGGTTGACATCGTAGGATAATTTGATTCGCGTTGGGGGCTGAGACTCATATTGCGAGGTCTACGCCAGTCAGGAGTTCTTGGGGGTTGGATTATTCCTTTTCTTTGCCATATCTCGCCAATATCTTCTCCTTCCTCATTCGGTCCCCGCCAGACCACATAAACCCATTCCCCTTCTGCCTCAACAAAGGGATTAGATGCGGGCTCGGTTCGCAAAGATTCAGAAATGGGAATTTTTTCTGACCATTGCGGCACTCCGCCCTGCCTGATGAACCAAGGCGTTATCGGCTGGAGTGTTGTCTTATACCAGACCCTCCCTTCTTTACACCAGACGATGTGTAAAAAGTCCCCAGGTGTTACTGCGATGGAAAATTCCAATATACCGCCTGAGTCAATTATTACCGGCTCTGACCACCTTTCCCTAATTTTATATTGAAAATAGAGACTCCCTTTCTCAATACATGCCCGGTAGGAAATTCCCTCCATCCCTTTTATCTCTACCGGGCTCTGAACGAAAAAAAGAGAGAGGATAAGGAAAAAAACCATCATCTTAATAATAAGACCTTTCTCAAAATTGTCAAGGTCTCGGATTTGAGTTCTAAGAGATAGATACCATTAGGAAGGACGACTCTTAACTCCCGGCTTTCATCCGTTAGAAAGAAACTCCTCACTAATCCGCCAGATAAATTGTAGAGACGGTAGTTCCCCAATAACCATAATCATTATAAAATTCTAAACCTTGATAAAGTTGCCCAATACCATGGACCAAAAGGGCATTTTGGATTGCCATTTTCTCATAATTGTTGAGGTAGGAGAAAATCAGGTCATAACTTGACGCCAGACCTCTAACAAGAAAAGGGAGATATAGATTTGAGTAAGCAGTAGTGAAGCGGTTCGTCCACTGTTCCCAAGATGATATAGACCTAAGAGATACCCTTAAAGTTTCAAAAAGTTTGGTGTCTGAATTTAAAAGAGAGACAAGAGCAACCAATTCTAGCCGCTTTCCCAGTGCCATTTCATAAAAATGCCATATTCTATCACTTGTGCTATCAAAAGGGGGTTGAGGATATGGCCAATGGAATGTATATTCAGAAGAGGGCATCGTATCATCTTCAAAAATGCTTATTGATTCATTATCCCATCGGGAAGCCCATCCTTCTCTTCTTCTCCATAATGACCCAGCACTTATTCCTAAAGGGATTGTATCATTATCCCCTCTTTTTTCTCTTAGAGCAGGAATATCACGGGGTTTGAAATAGATCCCCGGATGGCTACCAGATGGTGGGGTTGTAATAATAAAATCGTCCCAAAATCCACTCCCTTTTGAACCCTCAACAATTCCGAAGCGAAAAGAATCGGGTTGTAGAGTATCGCTTATTGAGGTGAATGAAGTCTTTATAGAATCACCATTAATCCAAAGCAAAACGGTTCCCGTGGGAAGTTGATGAATTTGGAACTTATACCAGAAGTCTATACTTTCCCGTAAAGTAAGGGAACTGTCAATATTGAATTTGTCTTGAACGTAAAGTCGCCAGTATTTCTTTCCTATCGAATCAAAGGCGTAGGCGAGAGTTAAAACAATATGGGCAAGCGTATCCCCTTTCCTTGGTTCGTAGAGTCGGAGATTTCTAATTTCGGAATAAGATGTATCTATCCAAAAGTAGAATTCAACCAAATACTCATTAGATGAAAGAGTGGGAAATTCACGTTTTACATAAGCGAAGGAAGTTTCGTCATAAGCCGACATATAAAGACTAGTTTTACCATGAACGGAGTAAGCATATGGAATACGGGTCCATTCGGTTCGTAGCCCTATCGTCCCCCTTCCAGTCTTGCATTGTATCCATGATGGATTAATTCCACCGAAATTTTCCTCAAAGAAATCCCAGATAAGAATTTCTCCATTCGCGGCCAGTAGAAATCCGATAGATATTAAAAATAATAAACCTCTTAAAATTTTCATACATTCCTCCTTAATTTCCTAAATATAACCTCCGGGCTTTCCCGGACGACAAGTTTTCCGACCCGGTGCTGTTTAATAATCTCCTCTTCATCGCCACCTCATTGTGCCGTTATCCTTAATCCTGTCCAATTTTAATATTAATTATTATACCAATTTAATAATATAAGTCAATACCATTTTGGCGAGCAAGGTCTTGCCTTCGCGGTAATAAGTTAATCTAAAGTTCTTATAAATCTCGGGCTCTTATCTTTGACTGCCTAATGATTAGGCGGTCATTTAAACACCATTTACCTGCCAGATTAGGTTCCTGATTAAACTCCTGATTAGAAAAAGCATTAAATCTCCCTTTACTTATCTTATCATCACTTCCCTTACTCCCATCGTTAGATAAATCTCTCTTTATTACTTAACCGGTAGTGCTTCTTATTATAACGGTAAATTTCTTTAAGGCTTTTATACTTCCTATATAATAAATATTGAAATACACCTAAAAATCTAATATTAAATTTTTCACCTCCGGACCTACGAGGGCTGGATTTTCTATCGCCACTGGCAGCGTTCTCTTTCCATTGCCTGAAAGTCTTCCTTTTTTACCTTGGTTGGGTATTCGCCATTAAAGCAGGCGGTGCAGAATTTCCTATCTTTATCTTTTCCCCGCACCGCGGAGATTAAACCATCATAGGTCTGATAAATTAACCGGTCTGCTCCAATCATCTTTTGGATTCTCTCTACGGAAAATTTTCGGGCGATAAATTCGCCCCTTGTCATCATATCAATCCCGTAAACGCAGGGAAATCTTAAAGGGGGGCAGGTGATGGCTAAATAGATCTCTTTTGGCTCGCACCGCCTTAAAATACTAATTATCTCCTTAGATGTTGTCCCCCGGACAATAGAATCATCAACAACCAGAATCTTTTTGCCAACGATTTCGCTCTTTATTGGATTTAATTTTTGCCGGACCGATGCCCTTCTTAAATCCTGGGTCGGCATAATAAAAGTCCTTTGGATGTAGCGATTTTTAATTAAACCTTCTCTTAATTTCACCCCCAAAACTTCCGCCACGGTTGTCGCGGCTGCCCGGGCGGTATCAGGAACCGGAATGACCACATCCGGTTTTATCCCTTCCTTTAGGCACTCTTTCCCTAAGTATTCACCCAACCGCAGACGCGCCTCGTAAACCGAAATTCCATCCAGAACCGAATCCGGACGGGCAAAATAGACATATTCAAAAATGCAAGGAGAAAGACTCCCTTTTACTACCTCCTCTTGGAATATCTGGCGGTTGGTATCAATAAATATCACCTCACCCGGTTTCACATCTCTTTCCAATTTATAACCCAAGAGGTCAAGGCAAACGCTCTCCGAAGCAAAGATATAGGAATCTCCTTTCCTACCCAAGATTAGGGGTTTTATCCCCTTTGGATCCCGAAAAGCAAAAAGTCCTCTGCCAGCAATCAATCCGACACAGGAATAACTACCTTCCACTTTTCGGAAGACCTCCCTCACTCCCCGGGCAATTAAAGAAAAGATATTTTTCTGATTCTTCTTTTGTTGCCGGAGAAGGGCATCGGCAAAGATATTTAAGATTACCTCAACATCCGAATAGGAATTTAAAGACCAGAGCCTCTTTTCGGTTAATTCCTGCCGGAGGCGAAAGTAATTGGTAACATTCCCATTGTGCGCCATTGCGATACCATAGGGGTTGGTCACGAAAAAGGGTTGGGTATCCTCACTTCCCCCACCCCCAATCGTTGGGTACCGAACATGCCCAATTCCGATATTCCCCTGCAATCGCCTCAGGTTTTTTTCCTTAAAAACATCTAAAACTAAACCAACCCCCTTTTTGAGGTGGAACATTCCATTATGGGTAATAATACCTGCCCCATCCTGCCCCCGATGTTGGAGGGATAAAAGACCTTCGTAAATCTCTTGAACCACATTCCCTTTTCCTAAAATTCCTACGACGCCGCACATAATAACTTTTGCTTAAATTTTGGGATAGAGATTAAGGGCGAGCGCCCATTTTTTCAGTGCCTCAATCCGTTTATTTTTATCGGAGGGCAAATTAAAGGGTCTTCTCCCCCGGCAGTCAACAATTATCCCACAGACGCCCCCTTCCATCTCCGTCTCTATCTTCTTCCCCTTTCCCGGACCCAAATCAAACCCTTTCTCCGGAATAATCTCCATTTTTACTCTTTCATTCAAACCGAGCGGAATTAAGATTATCTCACCAAAATTTACTATCCGGGTCTCAATCCTCCCTTCGGGTTGGAAAATTTTTAGGGTGAGGCATTTCTGCCCTTCTTTTCCTTCGCCGAGGGGAGCGATACAGGTGCCTAATTTAATTAGGCAATCCCTTTCAAAGACATCCCGGGCTGCTTTCTCGTGTACTGTGGAAAGGACACCCAGATGGGGCATCATAAAGATGCTATCCACTGCCAATTTCGTGATTCCCTCTGGTAGGAAGGCGTCAATCATCATTAAAGCCGATTGGATCCGCCTCGGGGCATGAGAGAGAATTCCACCGGAACCGACAATTAAATTTAAGGAGAGTAAATTGACTAAGGTTTCACCCGTGAGGGTCTGGGCAAAGGCATCGGAGATTGTTCTTGCCTGCTGAACCCCTTTCAAACCTACCGCCATTGTTTTATGCTGTTCTAAGGCAAGACGCAAAGCCTCACGCGCTAATGCCTGCTCAATCATTAAATCTTCTAAGGATTGGGGGATGGTCGTTGGTCTAATCATCTTATTCCGGATCCGATTCCTTAAATCCTTCTCGCTAATCTCAAAAGGCACCCAACGCATAATATTTTCCACACCTGCTTCCACTAAAACATTAGAGATACTATAAGACATTCCCAAATTGGCACTCACCGTTCGGTTGAAAACCAATGGTTCCCCTTCTGCCTGATGGTCACGAAACACGGAAAAGACATCGGTCGTTGCCCCACCAATATCCACACCCAAAATTTCAATATTTTCACTCCGGCCAATCTTCTCAATCAAAAGACCAACCGCCCCCGGCGTAGGCATAATTGGCGCATCGGTCCAGGATTGGAGTTTTTTATAACCCGGGGCATGAGCCATCACATGTTCCATATACAAATCGTGGATGCGGTTTCGGGCGGGCTGGAGGTTCTCCCTTTCTAAAACCGGTCTTATATTCTCCACAACCACCAGAGCGGTCTTATCCTTTAAGATCTTAATAATATGCTCCCGGGCATTGACATTTCCGGCATAAATCACGGGCAACTCATAACCGGTTCCGAAACGGGGACGAGGATCAGATGCCCGGATCAATTCCGCCAGTTCCACAACATGGGAGATGGTGCCGCCATCAACACCGCCGGAAAGGAGAATCATATCCGGTCTCAGATGCCTTATTCTTTCAATCTTCTCGTGGGGTAGCCGCCCATCATTAGAGGCGATCACATCCATCACAATCGCTCCGGCACCTAATGCCGCCCTTTGGGCACTTTCCGCGGTCATGGTTAAGACCACTCCTGCCACCATCATCTGTAAACCGCCACCCGCCGAAGAGGTTGAGACATAGATATCAATTCCTTCCTTCTCATTCTTATAAGGCTTAATCAAATTCTCACCGTCTAAAATCTTGACGCCGCTCAATTCCTCCACTTCCCGCGTGGCATTGAGCACGCCCTTGGTCACATCTTCAAAAGGCGCCTCAACGGTTGTCGGCGCTTCTCCCCGTACAACCAGCCGATACTCTTCGCCCCGCTTCTCAATTAAAATGGCTTTGGTGGTTGTTGAGCCACAATCCGTGGCTAAAATCCTTTTCAGATCTTCTTTAACCATTTTTCCCTACCTTCTCCCTTTGATTTTCCTCTTCTTCAATACTCTGAATTAACTTCTCTAAGTTATTTCTATCCTCTAATATCTTAACGAACTCTTCATAAGAATTCAAGGGTAGAAGGGAAGTGACTATCGGTTGAAAAAAGACTAAAACCTGGGAGCCGATAAACGATAAGGGTTTTGCCGATTCTAAAAGGACAATGGCGATAGGTGTCAGACGCAATTCCACAACCCTTTTCGCTACCTTAGTGATTAATTCCTCAGTAGTCATTTTTGGTAGCGCAATATCAAATCCCTTGCCGCTTTTGCCTCGTCCAATCTCTTCACCGGTGTCTGATGGGGTGCCTTCTGCAAAATCTCAGGGTTGGTCTTTGCTTCCTCGGCAATCTGAATCATCCTCTTGATAAATTCATCCAAGACTTCCTTAGATTCGGTTTCTGTCGGTTCAATCATCAGAGCCTCGTGGACAATCAAAGGAAAATACATTGTTGGGGCATGTAAGCCAAAATCTAATAGGCGTTTTGCCACATCCAATGCCCTTACTCCGTATTTCTTTAAGTTTTCTGCAGAAAAGACACATTCGTGCATCGTTGGTGTTTTATAGGGTAAATGATAATAGCCTTCCAAAGACTTCCGGATATAGTTGGCATTCAAGACCGCAGATTCCGCACAATCCCTTAAACCATCAGGACCGAGCATCCGGATATAAGTGAAGGCTTTAACGAGAACCAAGAAATTACCATAAAATGCTTGGATTTTCCCAATACTCTTTCCCTTTTCCCAATCAAATCTAAACTTCTCCCCTTCTCTTATCAATCTGGGGATTGGTAGATACGGTTCCAAAAACTTTTTGGCGCAGACTGGACCAGCTCCTGGACCACCACCGCCGTGAGGGGTGGAAAAGGTCTTATGGAGGTTGAGATGGACCAGGTCAAATCCGGCATCACCCGGTCGGTGATAACCCAAATAGGCGTTAAGATTGGCTCCGTCTAAATATAAAAGGGTGCCGTAGGAATGGCAAATCTCGGCAATCTCTAATATCCTCTCCTCAAAGATTCCTAAGGTATTGGGATTGGTCACCATCAAACAGGCGCAATCTTCACCAATCCTCTCTCTCAGTTTCGTTAAGGAAATCTGCCCGGTTTCATCAGAAGGAATAACTTCTACCCGATGGCCCGACATCGTGACACTTGCCGGATTGGTCCCGTGGGCGGAGTCCGGAATTAAAATCCGTTCCCTTTTCTCCCCTCTATCCTTAAAGTATTTCCGGACAATTAAAAGGGAAGTGAACTCACCATGGGCACCCGCCGCCGGTTGCAGGGTAATCGCATCCATTCCCACAATGGTCAGAAGGAGTTTGCCCAATTCGCTCATTAAAAATAGATTTCCCTGAACCGTCTCTTCCTCTTGCCAGGGGTGGGTATTGGTAAAAGATGGAAAAGAGGCGATGGTCTCGTTCACCTTGGGATTATACTTCATCGTACAGGAACCGAGGGGATAAAATCCCTTATCCACATGGTGATTAAGGGTGGAAAGGTTGACAAAATGCCTCACCACTTCTACTTCGCTCACCTCGGGGAGGGGTAAATTTTCTCTCAGATATTCTTTTGGTATAAAATCTGTCAGTTCCTTTTCTGGCAAATCCAGGGGTGGGAGATAATAGCCCCTCTTCCCCGGCGTAGAATGTTCAAAGATTGTCTTCATAGTCTCTTATAGGCTTTAAGGAAATTACTAATTGAACGGTCGTAAGTTTTTTCTAAGTCCGGAGGGAAGAAGCAACCGGGGAGTTCTCCATTTTTCCGATGGTATAAAATACATTCGCAGCATCTACCCTTTTTAGAGCAAGGCTCATAAGTGCAGGTGCAATTTTTTAAGTTTTTATTGAGATTACATTCCATAACGAGCTCCTATTTCCTTTAAAGCGGAAACGAAGAAATCCAACTCCTCTTTTGTCCTTTTTTCCGTAACCGCAACCAACAGAAGGTCTTCCCAATCCTCATTAAATCTTCCCAGATGGACACCTCCGAAAATCTTTTTCTCCCTTAAATCTTTAAGAATTTTGGGCCAGATTCCTTTTTTCCCTTTCAGGACAAATTCTTTGAAAAAGGGAAGGGGAAATGCCCGGCGGAAATTGGTCTCTTCTTCAATCCTTTCTAAGAGATAATGGGCTTTATGGAGACATTGACTCGCCACCTCTCTTAAACCCCTTTTCCCCAAAAGGGAGAGATAGATGGTCGCGGCTAAGGCGCAGAGCGCAGAATTGGTGCAGATATTGGAAGTTGCCCTTTCTCTCTTTATGTGTTGTTCTCTCGTCTGTAAGGTTAAGACATAACCCGGGTTGCCATCTCGGTCAATTGTCTTCCCAACCAACCTGCCAGGCATAAAACGAATGAACTCCTTCTTCGTGGTAAAAAGGCCGAGGTAAGGACCACCAAAAGAGGGAGGGATTCCTAAGGATTGCCCTTCCCCAACCGCAATGTCTGCTCCGTAATCACCCGGTGGTAAAATGATACCTAAAGAGATTGGGTCGCAAGAAAGAAGGAAGAGACAATCGTTTTTATGAATAATTGTTGCCATTTCTTTTACCGGTTCTAAAATGCCGAAGAAATTGGGATTTTGGACGACCACCGCCGAGAAGGAAGGGTCAACTATTTTCTCCAAAATATCTAACTCAATCCGGCCCTTGGGAGTTGGTAAATAAACTGGTTCAATTTCGGTTCCTTCTAAGTAGGTCTCAATCACCATTTTATAAAGGGGATTGAGGGAATCAGCCAAAAGAATCTTCTTTTTCTTCTTAATCGCCACCGCCATCAGACAACCTTCGGCTAAGGCACTCGCCCCATCGTACATTGAGGCATTGGCAATCTCCATATTGAAAAGTTCACAAATTAAAGATTGGAACTCAAAGATAGTTTGTAAAGTCCCCTGAGAGACTTCCGCCTGGTATGGGGTGTAGGCGGTATAATACTCGCTCCGCTGTAAGATATGGGGGATGACTGCGGGGATGATGTGGTCATAGACCCCACCGCCTAAAAAGTTAATGAACTCATCAGTTGTCTCATTCTTCTCGCCAATCGCTTTTACCAATTTTCTCACCTCAAACTCGGAAAGAGACGGAGGGAGAGGGAGGTCCCCTTTCAATAAAATTTTCTCTGGGATTTGGGAAAAGAGTTCAGAAAGAGAGGAGACGCCAATCCGGGCAAGCATCTCTCTCTTCTCCTCTTCGGTATGGGGGGTATATTTCATACTTCTCCAATGTGCTTCTTATAATCTTCGGCTTTGAGAAGATTTTTCAATTCTTCTTTATTCTTAATTCTAATTTTAATAATCCAACCTCTACCATAAGGCTCCTGATTAATAATTCCGGGGTCATTTTTTATTAAATCATTCACTTGGATTATTTCTCCGGAAACGGGTAGATACAAATCAGAAACCGTCTTCACCGCTTCAATTGTCCCAAACCTCTCCCCTTGGTTTAACTCTTTTCCCATCTCCGTAATGTCCACATAAACGATATCGGAAAGTTCTTTCTGGGCAAAGTCAGTAATCCCGCAAAGGGCGGTGTTATCCTCTATTTTCACCCATTCGTGGGTTTTGGTATAAAATAAATCATCAGGGACCAAACTCATAATTCCTCCCAATTATCCTCTTTTTAGGCTACCCATTTTATAAAAAGGTGTCTTAACAACTACCCCTTTTAATTCCTCTCCCCGAGGGGAAAGGAAGAAGAGGGGGGTACCAATTTCCGAGTACTCTATTGCCACATAGCCCAAACCAATCGGTTTCTTCAAAGATGGGGAAAAACTGCCACTGGTAACAAAACCAATCTCCTCTCTCTTTTCGTTCAGAATCTTAAAATGCTCTCGGGCAACCCTCTCTCCTGCCACTTCAAAGCCGACTAACTTTCTCTTCAAGCCTCCTTTCTTTATTCCTTCTAAGGCAGGCTTACCGATAAAATCTCCCTTATTCAATTTGACAACAAATCCGAGACCCGCAGAAAGAGGATCGGTCTCCGCGGTGATATCATTGCCGTAGAGGCAATATCTCATCTCCAACCTTAAAGTATTTCGGGCGCCTAAACCACAAGGGACTAAATTAAATTCTTTGCCCGCATTAAAGAGTGCCGGCCAAATCTTTGGTGCCTCGTCCTTGGAAAAATATAACTCAAAACCATCTTCCCCGGTATAACCGGTGCGTGAGACCAAACATTCTACCTCTGCGACCTTTACCCTCTTTGCCCAATAGAATTTTATTTCCGAGAGTGAAGAGTTGGTTATTTTACCTAAAATCTCTTCTGCCTTTGGGCCTTGGAGGGCAAGTTGGGCAATCTCAAAAGTTCGGTCAATAATTTCTACTTCCCCAGAGAGATTCTTTTTTAACCAATTTATATCCTTTTCCCGATTTGAGGCATTAACTACTAATAAGAAATGGTCTTCTAAATTATAAACCACTAAGTCATCAACAATCCCGCCGCTCTCATAACAGAAGACCGAATATTGCGCCTGGTAGGGCTTTAACTCCTTTACCGCATTGGTCGTGACAAAGTCAACAAAATTTATAGCATCCTTTCCCCTAATCTCTACCCTTCCCATATGGGAGACATCAAAGAGACCACAAGAGTTCCTTACCGCCAGATGTTCGGGAATTATCCCTTGATAATATAAAGGCATCTCAAACCCAAAAAAATCAATCATCTTCCCCTGCCATTGGCAGTGGAAATCATAAAAAGGAGTTCTCATCTTTAATTTTTAATAATAATAAAATATTAGAGATAGTCAAGGATTTTTATTGGCAATAGGAGAGAAATGGGTTTTAACCCCTTCCTCAATTATTCGCTTAAAGGGATATTGAGTTCAGATATACTTCTTTTTCTATAAGAGGCGAGTAAGATTCTCATTTATCTTTGGTGGATGGGTTTTATATTCCCTTTCGGTCCTTGGCAAGCTGGGGAGAGGTATTTCCGGAGGCAATTTCCCACATAATTTGAATATATCTCCAGTATCCAGATTAGGCTCCCATTTTTACTTAGGATTAAAGCCTTAGTTAAACACAGGATTAAACTCTTTATTATCCCTTCTATTAAACTCTGAATTAGACTTCCAATTATGCCCTCTTTTAGAGTATCTATTAAATCCTCAATTAAACCCTTTATTAAATCTCCGATTAAGTCTAAAATTATACCTTTTCTTAGACCTTATATTATGCCTTTCATTAAATCCCTGATACCATCCCCTGTATGCTACACCCCTTTTTATAAAAATAAACCCCTCCTGTTTGATAAAGTTCCTATTATTTAATGACATTTTAAGTTAACTATTAATTACCCGATAATACCTCCTTAATCTCTCTTCTGATATAAGGGTTGGGATTAGAACCCAATAACTTACCTTAATAACTTCTTTTAACTTCTTCATAGCCCTCTATAATAAATACGGAAATACCCCCCAATTTCTGACACTAAATTTCCCCCCTTTTTTATAAGTCTTTGATTTATAATAACTTATTTACTTTAATGGAACTTAAAAAAATAATGTACTGCTTAGAGAGATTGTGAGAAATGTCCGGATTAATCGGCCTCATACATTTTTGAGTATTCTTAGAGATAAACCCCTAAAGTGGTAATAATCACTGTTTAACGCTTGCAGGAACATTTTGACAAAAAGTTAATGGTTTATATAATTTATATAATACGGAATGAGAATTAGAGAATTTGACGGCAAAAATAGGGTATGATAGCCAAATCTTCTATTTTTTTCCTCCTTTCTTTTCTTTTCTTTTTGGTCAAACGCTTCCCAAAACCCAACACTGGTGGGAAGCAGAGAGGCACCGAAAGGAAGTAGAAGAAAGACAACCTTCGTCTATAATCAAACCGAGTCCATTGCGACTAAGGAAATTACCATCAATCACGCGGGAAATTTATGGCTATAACCCATACTGGGTTGATGAACGCTGGTTTCACTACGATTTATTAACTCGCATCGGTCTATTTGATGTGACTCTGGAACCAGATGGTTCAATCACCAATGCCCATAACTTTCCCGGTCGTTGGGCAAGAGTGATTGACCGGGCGCACCGCAATGGTGTGAAGTGCGAAATGGTGGCAACCTGTTTTGGCTGGTGGAATATTCACCAAGCAATCCGGGCTCCAGCCGCCATTCCTAATTTAGTAGCGTTGGCGGAATCGTCCGGAGTAGACGGAATTAATATTGATTTTGAAGATATTTTAAGTTCGGACCGCGATACAGTAGTCCTTTTTATGCAAAGGCTATCCGCCGCGTGCTGGGCTTCTGGCCTGGAATTGACGATGGCAACGATGCCCTTAGATTTCGCCAACGCCTATGATTTCCGGGCGCTTGCCGAAACCACCGATGGTCTTTTTATTATGGGCTACAACTTCCACTGGCAAAGTTGTCCAGAGGCAGGACCAGTTGCCCCGCTCTTTGGCTGGGAATATTACGGAAATTTGCAAATGACCCTAAATGAATACCTGAACGAAATTGGCAACGGAAGAAAACTTTATTTAGGGGTGCCTTACTATGGTTTTCAGTGGCCAACCTTAGCGGAGACCACCCATTCTCGAACTTCTGGTCCGGGTGAGGTAATTTACTACGCAGAGGCGTCAAACCGGGCAAGAGAATATGGTTACCTCTGGGATGAGGAATCCCAGACACCTTGGTACCGATTTCACAGCGGGGTCTGGAATCAGGGTTGGTTTGACGATGATTCCAGTCTCTTTCTTAAATACCAAGAAGTCCACGAACACGATCTCTTAGGCGCCGGTATTTGGGCGCTCGGCTATGATGGTCCTCGTCGAGAACTTTGGGCAACGCTGCGCGAGAGCTTTAACCGACCGCAGGAAGATTTCACTAACGGTGATTGTGAAATTTGGCAACTTGATACATCGGCAGTACCCAGCGATACCAGTCCGAATCCTTTAGGCTGGTATGAGGGGCGTAAAGCCCAATACCGACGCGAGACAGAAATCGTGCGAACCGGGAGCGCAAGCATTCGTCACATCCCGGATTCTCTCGGTTATCCTTGGCCGGTCACTTCCAGACTATTTCAGGATGTATTGGTGACACCCGGTCTTTTCTATGAGTTCTCCGGCTGGTCTTATAAGAATGACCACCGGGGTAACCGGACTTATCTTCTTCTCCAGTGGTTTGACTCCACCCATAGGGTAATTGGCAGTGTCTCTTCCCAAGTGCTCAGTACCGACAGCGCTTCTTGGCGCTTTTTGACCACCGGCCGGGTTATTGCTCCTTCCCATTCCCAATTCGCCCGCCTCTCCCCTTTAATTGAAGGCTGGGGCGGTGCGGACTTTTGGGACGACTTAGACTTCAGTCCGGGTAATAAGATTGAAGAAACAACCAGTCTTGATACCTGGGTTTTAAATCTCCCCACAGTTGTTCACCACAATTTAAGAATGCCCCTAATTAAAAGTAATTACCGAGTAGAACTTTTAAGCGCCACCGGTCAAAAGGTGATGGATTTGTCACCTGGTGGCAACAATATTTCCTTCCTACCAGCAGGCATCTATTTTATAAAAATCAATCCCGGAAACATCGCCAAAAAAATAATTTTAGCAGAATAGTTTGATAAATGCCTTCTCGCTTTATTGACTTTTATTAATACCTTAATATATTATTAAGTATGGGCTCATATTATTCTTCCCCACGCCATTACCTCTTTGCCCCGATCCTTGGAGTTTTTATTCTCCTCTTCTCCCTCCTCGGCTTCGGACGAAGTGAAGGAGAGAGGGAGGCAATGTTTTATAAAAAGTTGGAAGGGAATAAAGTTGTCTGCGAACTCTGCCCCCGCTACTGCTTAATTGAACCGCATAAAAGGGGGTTCTGCCGGAACCGGGAAAACAGGAACGGTAGACTCTATTCCATCGTCTATGCTTATCCCTGCTCTGTCAATCGGGAGCCAATTGAGAAGGCACCATTTTTTCACTTTCTCCCCGGAGAACTCCGTCTCACCCTGGCAACCGTCTCCTGCAATCAACGTTGTAAATACTGTCAGAATTGGGAGATCTCCCAACGTAGTTTAGAAGAAGTACCCAGTTTCTATCTCCCTCCCGAAGAGGTGGTGAAGACCGCCAAGAAGTGGGGGGTGAAGATAATCTGCTTCACTTATACCGAACCAATCGTCTTTTATGAATATATGTATGATATCGCCAAGTTGGCAAGAAAGGAAGGGATAAAATCAGTTGTGGTCACCGGGGGCTATATTAACGAAATCCCTCTGAGGGAATTGTGTAAGGTGGTTGATGGAATAAAGGTTGATCTGAAGGGTTTTAACGAAGATTTTTACGAAAAGACCTGCTCCTCAACCCTCCAACCAGTCCTGGATGCCTTAAAGATAATTAGAGAGGAAGGAGTCTGGTTGGAAATTGTCAATCTGGTGGTACCTTCTCTCAATGATGACTTAAAAGAGATAAAGAAGATGTGCCAGTGGATAAAGGAAAACTTGGGAGAAGATGTTCCTTTACATTTTACCCGCTTCTTCCCCAATTATAAGTTACAGCAACTACCGCCGACCCCAATCAAGACCTTAGAAGCCGCGCACCAGGTGGCCAGGGAATGTGGTTTGAAGTATGTCTATCTGGGAAACTGCCCGGGGCATAAGTTTGAGAATACCTATTGTCCGAAGTGCGGTACTCTTTTGATCAAGAGGGTCGGTATCACAATGACCGAAAACCACCTGAAAGATGGGAAATGTCCAAAATGCGGGGAGAAGATTCCGGGGATTTTTACTTTGATCCAAAAGAATATGACCTCTGCGGCAAGAAGAAAAAATGAAGAGTAAGGTTTATTTTCTGCCGTTAGATAGCGGTAAAGACCTGAACGCTAATCGGGCGAAATATGTCTCATTTCTCAATTTTGTCTTTAATGAGACAAATTTTTTCTCTTCTATTCCC
Source organism: candidate division WOR-3 bacterium (assembly GCA_039801905.1). Taxonomy (NCBI): domain Bacteria; kingdom Pseudomonadati; phylum Caldifarciminota; species Caldifarciminota bacterium. The sequence goes on from JBDRVQ010000002.1 coordinate 15,029, forward strand.
TCCCACAAAAAAATTGGGATAAAAGTTCATTTCGGAGAGGAGGGGAGAGAAAATTACCTAAATCCGGAATACGTTCGGGAAGTTGTTCTCCTTTGCGGCGGTTCCGGCCTCCAGCCCTATCTCTTAGAGACCGCCACCCTCTATCGGGGAAAGCGGCAGGAAGAGAAGAGCCATTTTGAATTAGCGCAGCAACACGGTTTTACCCTGCAGAAGGTTTTAGCCCCTATCATCTTTGTTGACGGGAAGCGGGGGGAGTTTTATTCCGAAATCAACGGTAAAAAAATTGGCCGCCGCTTGAAGGGGTTTAAATTCTTAATTAACCTCGCCCACTTTAAGGGACATATGGTTACCGGTTTTGGGGGGGCATTAAAGAATATCGGAATGGGTTTGGCGGCAAAAGGTGGGAAATTAGATATGCATTCGGTCTCTATCCCCTACATTGATGAAAGTAAATGTTCCTTTTGCGGCACCTGTGCGGAATATTGTCCCAACGAGGCAATCATCTTTCGCCAGGGTCGCTATCTCATAAATAACAAATGCGTGGGGTGTAGCGGCTGTCTCACCATTTGCCCCAATTATGCAATTCAGATTAAATGGGATTCCAGTTCTGAAGAGTTACAAAAAAAAGTTGCCGAATATGCCCATTCCATCTTAAAAGACCGGTTCTGCCTCCACTTCAACTTTTTAATTGACATCACCCCTAATTGTGATTGCTTTCCGAAAACCGAAGAGCCCATTGTTAAAGACATTGGGATTCTCGCTTCCTTTGACCCAGTCGCCTTAGATCAGGCGGGCTACGATATGGTTAAGGATAACATTAAAGCCATCTATCCCCAAATTAATCCGGAGATTGTCTTAAAGGTGGGAGAGGAGTTAGGGATTGGTTCTCGGGAATACGAACTCTGCCCTTATGAAATTTAATATCTCCTTACCTATTTTTTCTGGCCCGATTGAACTCTTGCTTTATCTCATAAGAAAGGAGGAGGTCTCCATCTTTGAGATTCCCATCGCCACCGTCACCAACCAATTTTTAGAGTTTATCCGGGGACTTTCGGAATTAAAAGACCAACCCTTCTATTCGGATCTCTCCGATTTCCTCTTAATGGCGACGGTTTTAATCCGGATTAAATTGCGCAAACTTATCCCTACCTCTGAGGAAAAAAGCGAGGAGGTGACCGTTTCCATTTTTGAAATCTACGAAGAGTTTGAGAGGTATAAGAAATTGGCTTCCCTCTTATCTTCCTTAGAAGAAGAACGTTCCGCTCTCTTTACCCGTCCCAAAACAATTCCGACCGAAGAAGAGGAGTTGGATATCGTTGATTTGATGAAGATCTTCTACCATTTACAGAAGAAGGGGAAAGAGAAACTATTTATTGAAAAACCACCTTTCCGCTTGGAAGAGCGAATCGCCTTAGTTCGGGAGAAGATTGAAAAGATGCAAGCGGTGGGCAATGGAAAAGGAGAGAAGGAATTTCTCACCTTTTTTGGTCTTCTAAAAGAGGCGAAGGATATTAAAGACATTGTCATCATCTTTTTTGCCCTGTTAGAATTGGCATTTTTGGGGGAAGTGAAATTAATCCAGGAAAAAGATTTTGGTGATATCCTGGTCATCCCCCTTAAGAAAAAAGGTAAGGAAGGAAGAAATGAGAATTGAAAGGACCGGTTTTGGCTGGATAATCGTTGACGGTGTCAAATACACCTCGGACATTATCATCACCACCAACGGTGAGATAAGAAATCGCTATGAAGATTTTTCTGGCTCCAGCCATTCCCTCTCCGAAAAAGAATTAGAAAAATTGCTGATCGGCAACCCAGAGGTGGTAATTATCGGGACGGGACAAAATGGTTGTCTCTCCCTATCTCCTGAGATAAAAGACTATTTAAAAAAGAAAGATGTGGAATTTATCTCCCTTCTCACTCCAGAGGCGATAAGAGCCTTTAATCAAGAAAAGCGGAAAAAGTCCGCCCTCTTCCATCTCACCTGCTAAAATTATGATTGAAATTGGTTGTTGCGGCTTTCCGGTAAGCCGAGCGCTATACTACAAGACTTTTAATTGTTGCGAAATCCAAGTTACTTTCTACACATTTCCCAATCTCTCCCTTTTGGAAAGATGGCGCCGGGAAGCCCCACCCGGTTTTTCCTTCATCTTAAAAGCATCCCAATTGCTCACCCATCCCCCTTCTTCTCCCACCTACAAACGCTTCCAACCCTCTTCTTTTCCCTTTCCCCTTAACGAAAAAAATTTAGGTTTCTTCCGTTTAACCAAAGAGACTAAAGCCGCCTGGGAGGAGACAAGAAAGAGGGCAGAAGTCCTAAAGGCAGAGATGATTATCTTTCAAACCCCACCCTCCTTCTCCGAAGAAGGAGAAAATGTCAAAAATATCTATTCCTTCTTCTCCAAAATTGACCGGGGAGATTTAACCTTAGTCTGGGAAGCGAGAGGAAAGTGGCAGGATAAAACCTTAAAGAAAATCTCTCGGGAATTGAAATTGATTTTAGCCTTTGACCCAATGGTGAAACTGCCCATTTCTGGTCTCTTTCAAAAAAGAGGCAAAAACCCTTGTGCCTTTTATTTCCGTCTCCACGGCGGAAAAGGCTACCGTCATAAATTTTCTAAGGAAGAGTTAGAAAGAATTGCCCAGGAGGCAATTTCCCGAAAGAACGGTTATATTATGTTTAATAACATTACAATGTTTGAAGACGCAAAAAGAATGAAGAAGATAATGGAGGAACTCTCTAATGAATTACGAGAAAATAAAAGATGAGATTTTACGATTAAAGAGAGAGAAGGGGGCGGTCATTTTAGTTCACAATTACCAAAGACCCGAAATCTACGAAGTCGCTGACTTTATCGGTGATTCCCTTGACCTTTCTCTGCGGGCAAAGGAGACCGAAGCGAAAATTATCATCTTCTGCGGTGTCCACTTTATGGCGGAGACCGCTAAAATTCTAAATCCCCAAAAGATTGTTCTGATGCCCGATATTAATGCTGGTTGTCCGATGGCGGATATGGTGAGTAAGGAAGCACTTTTAAGAAAAAAGGAGGAGATTGGGGATTGTCTTATTGTCTCTTATATTAATACCACTGCGGAGGTGAAGGCGGAATCGGATATCATTTGCACCTCCGCCAACTGCGTGAAAGTCGTTCAATCCCTCCCGGTGGAAAAAAAGATTCTTTTTGTCCCAGATAAAAACTTAGCCCTTTATGTTGCCCAGGAGACCGGAAGGGAAAATATCATCCCCTGGGAAGGTTTCTGTTATGTTCATGCCCTTTGGTTTGAGCCCGAAGATGTAGACAATGCCCGAGTGAGATACCCAGAAGCAAAAATTCTTTGCCATCCGGAATGTCGACTTGAGGTCTTAAAAAAGGCGGATTATGTCGCCTCCACCAGCGGTATGGTTCGTCTCAGTAAGGAATTGCCGGAAGTCGTCTTAGGAACCGAAGTCGGTTTAGTAAACCGAATAAAAAGGGAATACCCGGGGAAAAAGTGCTACCCCTTGAAGGAAAGTGCCATCTGTGCCAATATGAAAAAGACAACCTTGGAGAAGGTTCTTATTTCTCTAACCGAGATGAAATATCCGATTGAGGTGGCGGAAGAAGTTCGGTTCAGAGCGCAAAAAGCCTTAGAGCGGATGTTTGCTGTGCGATGAAGATTGCTCTGGCTCAGATCAATCTCACCGTTGGTGATTTTATAAATAACCAGGAAAAGATTTTAGCCAGGATCAATTCGGCAAAGAAAGAGAGATGTGAGATTATCGTCTTTCCGGAATTAGCAACCACTGGTTACCCACCCCAAGACCTCCTTTTCCGAGAAGACTTCATCACCGCCAATTGGCAACTCGCCCAAAGGATTATTAAAGAGAGTAAAGGGATCGGTATCGTTTTCGGGTGTGTGGAATGGGAGAAGAGAAAGTTCTCTCATCCGGATAGATCATTCTCTCCCTTCTTCCCAGGTGTCCTTTACAATTCTGCCCTCTTTGCCTACAATCAAAAGATTATCAGCCGGATAAGAAAAATCAACCTTCCTTCTTACGACGTCTTTGATGAAAAGCGATATTTCCAACCCGGAAACAAGATAAGGGTATTAAAATTTATCGGGAGAAAAATTGGGATTAATATCTGTGAAGATATCTGGGTGGAAAATGGGGTTTTAGAGAAGCAAAAATCTCTCGGTGCGGAGATAATAATTAACATCTCTGCTTCCCCATTTTATATTGGAAAATACGAAAGAAGAAAAGAGATGTTAAGGGAAAAGGCTAAGAAAAATCAGGTTTATCTTATCTATTGCAATTTGGTTGGTGGCCAGGATGATTTAATATTTGATGGGGGCAGTTTTGTCTTTACTCCGGAAGGTAAATTGATTGCCTGCGGCAAGAGGTTTGAAGAAGATTTGGTCATTTTCTCTTTGGAGGAAAAGGAAAAAGAAGAAAAAGAGTGGCGCGTGGAGGAAGAGGTAGTGGCAGCTCTCGGACTGGGTCTAAAAGATTATTTACAAAAAAACGGTTTTAAGAAGGTCTGCTTGGGAATCTCCGGTGGTATTGACTCGGCGATTACTGCTGCCTTGGCGGTAAAGGCACTGGGGAGGGAAAGTGTCTTAGGGGTGATTATGCCCGGTCCTTATACACCAAAGTCCTCCCGTCGGGATGCCGAGTTGGTAGTAAAGAATCTCGGTATCTCTTATTGGGAAATAGATATTAGAGAGATCTATAACTCATACTTAAAAACCCTAAAAAGATTCTTAAAGAAAGAAAGGGAAGTTGATACTACCTGGGAAAATATCCAAGCCCGGATCCGAGGAAATATCCTAATGGCAATTTCCAATAAATTCGGCCACTTAGTCCTCTCCACCGGCAATAAATCGGAAATGGCGGTTGGCTATACCACCCTTTACGGCGATATGGCGGGTGGCTTAGCCATCATCGCTGATTTGCCGAAGTCACTAATTTACAAAGTGGCTCATTATCTCAATGAGACCTCAGAAAGAGAAGTAATCCCTAAGAGAATCGTCACCAAACCCCCTTCTGCGGAATTGAGACCGAATCAAAGGGATGAAGATGACCTTCTCCCCTATTCCCTCCTTGACGAAATCCTTCGTCTCTACATTGAAGAGAATTTCTCTCCCCCTCAGATTATAAAGAGAGGGTTTAAGAAAGAAGATGTGGAGAGAGTGGTGCGATTAGTGAACAAAAATGAGTACAAGAGAAGACAGGCACCTCTCCCCTTAAAAATTACTCACAAGGCATTCGGCTTTGGTCGCCGTATGCCTATCACCAATAAATTTATCTAAAGATCTCCCTCCTTTTAGGGAGAAAGAGGTTGCGCAATGCCCGGATTTTTAACTCTTATAGCGCCGGGTTCCGTATTCAATCAGGTCGCGGAGTGCCTTCGGGTCCGAAGAGTTAGCGAGAGCGGTTTCATAGTTAATCTTTCCCATCTTGTATAATTCCGCCAGATAGGCATCAAATGAGATACTACCTTCGGCACTGGAGGTCTGAATCGCCGATGGTAAATGTTCAATCTTTTTCTCTCGGATGAGGTTTTTCACCGCGGGGGTTGCCATCATTATCTCAAAAGCGGCAATCCTACCTTTCCCTTCCGCCCGCAAAAGGAGTCTTTGGGAAAAGACCGCCAAAAGGGAGATAGAAAATTGGATTCTGATCTGGTCGCGAATTTCCGGGGGGAAGATATCAATAAATCTAGTGACGGTTTCCGGAGCATTAGTAGTGTGAAGGGTGCCAATTACTAAATGTCCGGATTCCGCAGCCCAGACTGTTGCCTCCGCGGTTGCCAAATCCCGAATCTCGCCGACCAGAATCACATTGGGATTAGAACGCAAGCCCTTCATTATCGCCTCGCGGAAGGAGGAGACATCCGTTCCTACTTCCCTCTGGGTAATGATTCCTGCCTTATGGTCGTGGATGAATTCAATCGGATCTTCAATCGTGAGCACATGTCTCGGTGAATTTAATATGTAGTCAATAAAGGTGGCTTGGGTTGTCGTCTTACCAGAACCAGTGGGACCAGTTACCAAAATCAGACCGTGGGGCCGATCTAAAAGAAATTTAATCTTCGGAATGAGATGGGGGAGAAAACCAATCTCCTCAAAAGTCATAATCTTTCTGGGAATGAGACGGAGAGCTAAACCGAAGTATCCCTTTTGTTTATAGATAGCAACCCGAAAACGAGCGATATTTTTATAATTGAAAGCAAAATCGCCACCGCCGCCATCCTCAATCTGCACCCTGAGATGTTTTGCCTGGCGCGAAACGATGTCCTTAAAACGGGAGGTAATTTCTGGGGTTAACGCAGCAGCGCCATCAATTGGATAGAGTTTGCCATCAATTCTTAAAGTTGGTGGCCGCCCCACCGTTAAATGGATATCCGAGGCGTTGACCTCAATACACCGTGCTAAAAGGGAATCTAAATACTCTTCTTCATTCATAACACACCTATTACCTTATACTTAATAATTAAGTATACCCTACTTTTAATAAAAGTCAAGGAACTTTTCTCATACTTAAACTTTCTCATCTCTTTAACATTAATAATAATTTTGATAAAAGTCAATAGTCCATTGACTTTTTCCCGAAACTAAATAAAATGGCTTATGAGAAAACTATTTTTTACTTCGGAATCGGTAACCGAGGGACATCCGGATAAAATCTGTGACCAAATTTCCGATGCGGTCTTAGACGATATATTAAGACAAGACCCCTACGGTCGGGTCGCTTGTGAAACTTTTGTGACAGTTGGTCTTGTAATTGTCGGTGGGGAAATCACAACCCACGGCTGGGTTGACTTACAGAAATTGGTCCGTTCCCTATTGAAGGATATCGGGTATACCGACACGCGCTACGGGCTCTCTGCGGAAAATTGCGCCATCCTTAATGCCATCGGCACCCAATCACCCGATATCGCCATCGGTGTTGATAAAGGGGGTGCTGGAGACCAAGGGCTGATGATTGGCTATGCCTGCCGGGAGACACCAGAATTGATGCCCCTTCCCATCACCTTAGCCCACAAACTAACCCGAAGATTAGCCGAGGTCCGAAAAAAGAAAATTCTTTCCTATCTCGGTCCGGATGGGAAATCCCAAGTGACGGTTGAATACCGAAATGGAAAACCAGTTCGGGTTGACAAAGTGGTAATTGCCGCCCAGCATACCGAAGAGGCATTAGACCGGAGGGGCGAGAGGTTTTCTAATTGGGCAAAAGAAGAGATAATTGAGAAGGTAATCAAAGCGGTAATCCCCGAGGAATATTTGGACCGGAAAACAAAATATTATATTAACGAAACCGGTAGATTCATTATTGGCGGTCCCCAATCTGATACCGGAATGACCGGTCGGAAGATAATCGTTGACACCTATGGGGGAAAGGTGCGCCACGGTGGCGGTGCCTTCTCCGGTAAGGATCCGACCAAGGTTGACCGGAGCGCTTCCTATTTTGCCCGCTATGTGGCAAAAAATTTGGTAGCCGCGGGCTTAGCGGACGAGTTGGAATTGAGTCTCGCCTATGTGATTGGCCATTCCGAACCGCTCCATATCACCATTAACACCTTCGGCACCGGCAGAATTCCGGAAGAAGAAATTTTGAAAGTTATAAAAAAACTCTTTGACTTCACTCCCTCGGGCATTATTGAAAAATTGAATCTCCGCCGACCAATCTACCTCCCAACCGCCTGCTACGGCCATTTCGGGCGGGAAGAGAAGAACTTCACTTGGGAGAAGTTGGATATGGTAAAAGAGATTAGAAGATTGGTTGGCATATAATAAAATTATGGAATATCACATAAGAGATATAAAATTGGCGGAGAAGGGAAGAAGGCGAATTGAATGGGCAGAGAGGTTTATGCCCGTTTTGAAATTGATCCGCCAGCGGTTCGCGAAAGAGAAGCCATTAAAGGGAATAAAGATCTCTGCCTGCCTCCACATCACCACCGAGACCGCCAATCTTGCCCGAACCCTAAAAGCCGGGGGTGCGATTTTAACCCTTTGTGCCTCCAACCCTCTTTCCACTCAGGATGATTGCGCCGCCGCCTTGGTCAAATACGACAGGATTCCGGTCTTTGCCCTCCGGGGGGAAGACCGAAAGACCTATTACCAACATATCCTAATTGCCCTTGACCAAAGACCAAACCTCACCATTGATGACGGTGCGGATTTAGTCTCAACCCTCCACCAGAAGAAAGGGGAGATTTCTGTCTTTGGGGGAACCGAAGAGACAACCACCGGTGTCATCCGGCTGAAAAATATGGAAAGGGAAGGGGTCTTACGCTACCCAATAATCGCCGTGAATGACTCTTTGACGAAGTTTATGTTTGATAATCGCTACGGCACCGGTCAATCAACAATTGATGGGGTTTTAAGAGCGACCAATTTCCTCTTAGCAGGAGCGACGGTTGTTGTCTGTGGCTACGGGATGTGCGGCAAAGGAATCGCCTTAAGGGCAAGGGGGATGGGTGCCTCAGTGATTGTCACCGAAGTTGACCCGATCCGGGCATTAGAAGCGAAGATGGATGGTCTTTTGGTTATGCCCCTGAAAAGAGCTGCCCCGATTGGTGACCTATTCATCACCGCCACCGGTGATATAAACGTGATAAGGGAAGAGCATCTCCTTCTAATGAAAGATGGGGCAATCATCTGTAACGCTGGTCACTTTGATGTGGAGATTGACAAAAAGGGACTTAACCGGTTAACTATCCGAAAAAGGGAAGTAAGGAACTCTTGTACCGAATATACCCTCCGGAATGGAAGAAGGCTCTACCTCTTAGCCGAAGGGAGATTGGTTAACCTCTCCGCAGCGGAAGGGCATCCCGCACTGGTTATGGATATGTCCTTCGCCAATCAGGCTTTGGCTTGTGAATATCTCGTTAAGAACCATAAGAAATTGGAAAATAGAGTCTATAAATTGCCTTATGAGATTGATTGCGAAATTGCCCGGTTGAAATTGAAATCAATGGGCGTAAAGATCGACTCCTTGACTAAGGAGCAGAAAGACTATATTACCGCTTGGCAATTGGGAACTTAAAAAAGATAACACCCTTAGTCATCTTCCTCTTCGCCTTTTTCTGGCGTCTTCTTTATCTGTTTCAAGCGAAGGCGAATGACCCCCTCTTCTTCCATCCCCAAATGGACCCGTTATACCACCACCAGATGGCAATCTCCATCTTGAAAGGTGGCTGGTTAGCTGAGAAGGGCTTTTTTCGGGCACCTCTTTACCCTTATTTCCTGGCTCTCATCTATAAAATATTTGGGATCAACCTCCTAATTCCCAGAATCATCCAAGCCCTGATCGGTTCGGCTAGTTGCCTTTTAATTTATCTCATCGGCAAAAAAATCTTCTCCCCAAAAGTTGGTACGATCGCGGGCTTAGTGGCTACTCTCTATCCCCTCCTCATCTATTTTGACGGCGAACTCCTCCTCACCAACCTCCTAATCTTTTTAACCCTTCTCGGATTTTTCCTCTTTCTAAAAGAGAAAATCTTCCTTTCCGGTCTCTCCTTTGGCTTCGCCGCTATCACCCGACCGAATATTTTACTTTTTCTCCTTATTTTATTCATTATAAAATTAAAAGAGATAAAAAAACTTCTTCCTTTTTTTCTCGCCGTTATCTTACCTATCATTCCGGTCACCATCCATAACTACATCAAAGAAAAAGATCTTATCCTCATCGCCTGGCAGGGTGGGATAAACTTTTATATTGGTAATAACCCCGAAAGTGACGGAATGACCGCCATCATCCCTGGGACAAGGGGAAGTTGGTGGGGTGGGCTTTATGATGCAAAAAGGATTGCCGAAGAAGAGACCGGAAGGGAATTAAAACCGTCTGCGATTGACCGGTTCTGGTTTAAGAAAGGTTTAGAATTTATTCTGAAAAATCCCCAAAAATCTCTCCCCCTCTTTTTAAGAAAACTATATCTCTTCTTCTCCGGTTATGAGATTTCCAACAATCGGGACATTTACCTCTTCTCCCAATTCACCTACCTCAAATATCTAATCCAGAAACTACCCTTCTTCCAATTTCCCTTCGGTCTCCTCTTTCCCCTTTCTCTAATCGGTATCTACTTCGCTCTGAGAGAGAAGAGAAAAGATTTATCCCCCTTCTATCTCTTCTTAATTACCTATCCCCTTTCCTTCATCCTCTTCTTTGTCACCGCCCGTTACCGGATGGCTTTAATTCCGATTCTCATCCTCTTCGCTGCTTACGGCTTTTGGGGAATAATGAAAAAAGACCGAAAACCGATCTTCTTCCTCTTCCTCCCCTCTTACCTTCTTTTCAATGCCGACCTCTACAAAGTCTCCTCCCCTAACTTAGGTCAATCCTACACCACCATCGCCCTGGCAAAAAAAGAGGCAAAAGATAATCATTCCGCCTTCCAGTATGCCTTAAAGGCGCTAAAAGAAGATTCCTTATGGATTGAAGCCTACAACCTGATCGGTGTGATTTTTACCGAAATGGGGCAATTGGCAGAGGCAGAAGAGGTATTAAAAAAATCCCTCAGTATTAACCCCTACCTTCCCGAAACTTACCACAACTTAGGAAATCTCCATTACGCAAAAGGGGAAAGAGAGAAGGCAAAGGAATACTACGAGATCGCCTTAAAACTTGACCCCCATTCCGCTCGCACCTACAATAATTTGGGAAACCTCTACTTAGAAGAAGGTAAGATAAGAGAAGCATTGCTCCTTTACGAAAAGGCATACTATTTAGAACCACTATTTGATATTGCCCTCTTCCATCTTGGTTTAGCCCATTACTACTTGGGCGAAAAGGAAAAGGCGCATTCCCTCTGGCGAAAGGTCTTAGAGATTAATCCGGAAAATAAATTGGCAAAATCCGCCCTTTACGAATTAAAATAAAATTATTTTAACTTCAACAACTTTTTTACCCGAGAGCCATTAAAAGATAGGAAATAAATACCCGATGCCGTTCTTCTTCCGAAGGAATCTTTTCCGTCCCAGAAGAGCCGGTAGGTCCCGGCTTTCCCTCTTTTCCCAATTAACTCCCTGACCAGCCGGCCGTTTCCATCATAAATAGAAAACTTTACCTCCGATTCCCGGGAAAGAGAATAAAAGATAGAAATCGTCTGCGAAGTTGGATTAGGAAAGATAAGAAACCTTTCTCCGACGGTCGCAAGCGAATTCTTTTCTTTAATGGAAACAAAAGGCGTTGGTAAGTAATGGTAACCCAAATCAATCCTATCCGTATCATAAACCGTATCACTTCTTGTTGTCCAACGGTGAATTAGAGAATCAAGATTCAAGGGAGAGGTCATCAAAAGAGTATCACCAGCATCAACACAAGGACTCTCTTCCGGTTGCCCAGCAGCAATCTGACTTAAATAATACTCACCAGAAGGTCCCGAAACAAATAAGGGGTCAAGAGAAAAAGCATGCGGTCCGGGTCGGCAGGCATAATAATTATTCGGTAGATTTCCCCAAACATCGTTATAGTCAAAAATTAAAGTATCAAGAGTATCCGGTTGACAAGCAATCCCTCCCCCATAAGGAACAATACCCGTAGCGATATTTCCCACAATGATATTATTCTTAATCACCGAACTCTTACTGCTTTTCACATAAATCGCTCCCCCATAAGGGATTGCTGTGGAACACATATTGGCAAAAAAGGTATTATTAAAAACCAAAGCATTTGCCGAATCAATATACAAGGCACCACCATAAGCAAAACCACCAGTTGTCGCCCCAGCCCGATTCCGCACAAAGAGATTGGAAAAGACAACCGGCATCCCCCCAATCAAACACAAAGCACCACCATACCAAAAACCACCACCCGCCGTATCAGCAATCACATTCTCCAAAAAATAATTCTGATAAAAAACTCCCGAACCCGTACAATAGATACCACCGCCGTAACGCCAACCACCACCACCCGGACGCTCAATCTTATTCTGAGCGATTAAATTATAAGCAAAAGTTGGTGAGCCATCCGCATAAACCCCACCACCATAACCAAGAGCAGTAACAGTATTACCAACAATCCGATTCTCAAAAAATGTTGGACTTCCCCGACAGAAAATGCCCCCTCCGTAACCATAAAGACCACTCACCCGACCATTAGTAATAGTAAAACCGCGAATTACAGTAGCCGGCGTATAAACCATCGCATTCATCGTGATCACCCGAGCGGTATCGTTACCGTTAATAATCGTTACCTCCTGACCACCTTCACTCAAAAGCACAATCCTATCCCGGTTGGGCCAAAGGATATTCTCATAATAAATCCCCGGTGCCACCAAAACGGTATCACCACTCAAAGCCCCGTTCAATCCGGATTGAATCGTAAGCGAATCCCCCGGTACCCGAATCACGCGGGGATAGAGAAAAGAAAAGAAGAAAAAAAGAAAAAGAGATAACCTCTTCATTTTCCCTCCAACGCCTTTCTCTAAGACCCAAATTATACAAAGTTCACCAAAATAGTCAAATGGCGAGATAGATTATAGTTGACATTTCCCAAAAATCACCTATAATATAATAAAAAAGAAGAGCAAAAGAATTTGATTAAATCCGAAAAGGGAGGGGTTTATTTTTATAAAAAGGGGTGTAGCATACAGGGGATGGTATCGGAGACCTAATTTTTAGCCTAATTGGGGCTCTAATAAATACCTTAAACCTTCGCTTAATCCACCTATTAAATAAAGGTTTAATCACCATATAAAATGGGGGTTTAATCCCTATAATAATGGAAGGCTTAATCCGAAACCTAATTCCCTACCTAATCCCAGTGCTAACCAAGAATCTAATTGAGTAAATAATCTTCCGCCTAATTCTATCTCTTATTAATAGATTAATCCAGAGAGTAAAAGAAAGAGTAAGTTGACTTCTCTCCTTTTTCTTTTACTCTTACTCTATGAATCAATATAAAGAATTACTCAAAGAAATTGCCCCTTATAATCTCCACCGAATGAAACTTAATCCGAAAAAAGCCTGCCTCTTAGTTATTGATATGCAGAATGATTTCTTAACCCCAGGTTCTGAGGTCTATATTCCAGAAGGAGAGGCAATTATCCCCAATATCAAAAAACTCCTTACTCTCTTCCGAAAGAAAAGATTACCCGTAATTTATACTGCCCACGTTCACAAAAACCCAAAAGTTGATGGTGGGATGACTGCGGAATGGTGGCCCGAATTAAAGGCGGGTCGGGTATTAAAAGCCGGGAGTAAAGGGGCGGAGATTCACCCAGCACTAAAACCAAAGGATGAGTTAGTTATTTATAAACATCGCTACTCCGCTTTTTATAATACTAATTTAGAAATCTGCCTTCGGGGTTTAAAAGTAACGGATTTGGTCATTACCGGGGTGATGACGAATATCTGTTGTGAATCAACTGCTCGGGATGCCTTCTTTCGGGACTTTCGGGTATTCTTCTTAGCCGATGCCACCGCCAGCCCTTTTCCTGAACTCCATCTTGCTACCTTAAAGAATTTAGCCTATGCCTTCGCTTACATCACAACCACCGAAGAGATTATCCAAGTAATAAAATAAATTTTAGTTGACCGCATCTCTTTTTTCCTGTATAATTGAGTTTACTTAAAATGATTAAACTTCTTCTTGGTGATGAAGCCTGTGCCCGAGGCGCCTATGAGGCGGGTTGCCGGGTTGCTGCTGCCTATCCCGGAACACCTTCCACCGAAATCCTTGAGGCACTCGCAGAATATAAAGATGTTTATTGTGAATGGTCAACCAATGAGAAGGTTGCCTTAGAGGTTGCCTTTGGTGCCGCTAATGCTGGTGCGCGCTCTCTGGTGGCGATGAAGCATGTTGGCTTAAATGTTGCCGCTGACCCATTATTTTCTTCGGCTTATATTGGTGTGAAGGCGGGAATGGTAATTGTGACCTGTGATGACCCAGGCATGCATTCTTCCCAGAATGAACAGGATAACCGGTTTTATGGCTTAATGGCGAAAATTCCTGTGCTTTGCCCTTCGGATTCTCAGGAGGTGAAGGATTTTACAAAACTTGCCTTTGAAATCTCCGAGCAGTTTGAAATTCCCGTAATTTTAAGGATGACCACCCGGGTCGCCCATTCTAAATCACCGGTAAAACTGGAAGAAAGGGTTGAAGTTCCAATTAAGGGTTATAACTCTGAGGTCTGGCGGACCAATCTTTTGCCCCAATTTGCCCGCAGACGCCATATCACTCTGGAAGAAAAGTTAGAGAAATTGACGGAGTATGCGGAGAGTACCCCAATCAATCGGTTTGAAGAGGGGAAAAGAAGTTTTGGGATTATTGCCGATGGGGTTGCGTATCTTTATGCCAAGGAGGTCTTTCCCAATGCCTCTTTCTTAAAGTTGGGGATGGTCTATCCCTTCCCGAGGAATTTGGTTAAAAATTTTGCCCAAAAGGTAAGAAAGGTTTATGTGGTAGAAGAGGTTGACCCGTTCTTAGAGATTTTGGCAAAAGCAAATGGAATTAAAGTTTTCGGCAAGGAGTTCTTGCCCCGCTGGGATGAGTTGAATCCCTTTATTGTCCGTAATGCCCTCTCTAAGAAGAAAAAGGAAGTAAAAAGGGAAGAGGTTATTCCGCGACCACCGGCTCTCTGCCCGGGTTGTCCCCACACCGGAATCTTTTATCTCTTACAGCGAAAGAATTTAATTTTAACGGGCGATATTGGTTGTTATACCCTTGGTGCCTTGGCACCCCATAAGGCGATGGATACTTGCATCTGTATGGGTGCCTCAATCACCTTTGCCCACGGCGCTGATAAAGCATTAGGGAAAAATGACTCCCGGCGGATTGTTGCTTTAATTGGTGATTCTACTTTTTTCCATATGGGTGTGCCCGGTTTGATTAATGTCGGGTATAATAAGGGAAATGTCATTACGATTGTCTTTGATAATCGGACAACCGGGATGACCGGTCATCAGGACCATCCGGGAACCGGCAGAACCTTGATGGGTGAAGAGACGAAGATAATCAAAGTGGAAGATGTTGCCCGCGCCTGTGGGATTGAAAAAGTTTACACCTTAGACCCTTATCAAATTAGGGAGAATCGGAAATTATTTCGGGAGATATTGGCTCAAGAAGGGCCGGCGGTGGTCGTCTCTTCTCGCCCCTGCGCCCTTTTGGTGCCGAGGAAGGAAGCAAAAAGGGTTATCGCTGATTTGTGTAGTGGTTGTAAGTTATGTTTACAGTTGGGTTGTCCCGCGATTATGTTTAAGGAAGAAAAAGCGGTAATTCAAGATGCCTTCTGTGTCGGTTGCGGAATGTGCCAGGAGTTATGCCAGAAAGGGGCAATTGTATGAGGGTGGTAGATGTCAATTGGGAAAATGTTGATGATTTCATTATGGTCTGTATCCCGGAGGCAAAAAGGAATCACCCTGCATTTCAAGAAGGCTGGCGGATTAAGAAAGATTATCTAAGAAATCGTTTGGCAAAGAATCTTCCTTGCGGGAAGATTGCCTATTTGGGAGACGAACCGGTGGGGATGATTCAATTTCTTCCTCAGGAGGAGGCGATTGAAATTCAATGCATATTTGCTTCTAAATATCAAGGTCAGGGGATTGGCACAAGTCTATTGAAAAATCTAATTACTGACTTGCAAAAGCCTCTCCCCTATCTAAATCATAAGACCCCAAGGGGAATTTTTACCTACGCCTTTGAAACCGGTGCCGGTTATCCCCAACACCTCTTTTACCAAAAAAATGGGTTTAAACCAGTCTCTCAGGAAAACCCTTATTTACTTTACTTCCCATTAGAAAAAGATTGGGTTTATGAACCACCTTTGGAAAAAGAATACCGACCTCTGCCGGAAGATAAAAACCAGGCAATAATCTTCTATCAACCAAACTGTCCCTGGTCAATCTATTTTACGGAAATGACCGAAGAAAAAATAAAAGAGGTAGCAAAGGACATTCCGATAAGAAGGATAAATCGGGAAGAAGAGAAGGAGGAGGTAGCAAAAAGGGGAAATGTCCCCTACCTTCTGGTAAACGGCAAGCCGATAAGAACTTTTGTTTTAGACCAAGAGAATTTTCTTAAAGAGGTAAGGGAGGCTTGGCAGGGATGAAAAAAGATAGTAATACCAATATTATTATCTGTGGGACCGGAGGGCAAGGGATTTTATTACTCTCTGACCTTTTAGGTTCGGTCGCCTTAAAGGAAGGTTTGGATATAAAAAAGAGTGAAGTGCACGGGATGGCGCAAAGAGGTGGCAGTGTCATTACCCATTTGCGATTTGGCGAAAAGGTCTATTCCCCATTAATTGAAGAAGGGACCGCCCATTTTCTCATTTCCTTAGAAAAGTTAGAGGCATTAAGATATCTCCATTTCCTTTCGCCCAAGGGAATTTTAATCTCTGACACCTTAGAGATTGAACCTTTGCCCGCTTTAATCGGTGAAATGGAATACCCCAAAGATATTGAAACTCGGATAAAGGAGAGATTAAAGAAGGTTTATTTTATTCCTGCCTTTCAGGTGGCAAAGGAATTGGGTGAGCCGAGAGTGCAGAATATGGTGATGCTCGGTTTTTTGTCTAATTTCTTGCCCTTTAAGGAAGAAACCTATCAAATGGCAATTAAAGAGTTGGTAAAAGAAAAATTTTGGGAAATAAATTTTCAAGCCTTAGAAAAGGGTAAAAGCCTGGCAAAAAGGAGATAAAGATGAAACGCTATCTTCTCGGCGCGATTTTTCTCGCGTTTTTAATCTGCCCAATTTATGGGGCATTTCGTTCCCATTATTCTATGGGACAAACTTATCCCTTTACGCCGCTTCCTGATGCTTCCGCCCACTTAATCTCTTTCTCCAATGGTTTTATGATTGATACCCGTTTTGGGGAACCGAATTTGCCAGAAAACCTAAAAATTCTGGAGCAAGAAGGTAAAATTTACCACATCATTCAGTTTAAGGAGCCGGTGCGAAAAGATTTCTTACGAGAACTGGAAAGATTTGGGATTAAGACTCTTGGTTATCTTCCCTATTATGCGGTCTTAGCGAAGATTGATGGGAAAGAAAAGGAAATCATCGCTTCCCTTCCTTTCGTCAATTGGGTTGGAATTTTCCAGCCAGCATATAAGATTCAGGATGTGCTTCTCAGTGCCCAGGGAATAAAAGAGATCGCGATTCAGGTGACGCCTGGGGAAGAGATTTTTCCCATCGTGAATTTGATAAAAGAGAGGGGTGGTCAGATTGATGAAATTATGGTTACAGAATTCGGTAAGACAATCAAGGCGACTGTTGATGCGGAGATGATTCCGGCCATTGCCCATTTACCCGAAGTTTTATGGCTCCAGGAATGGACTGAACCAACCGTTTGCAATGATAATTGTCAGTGGGTTGTCCAGACCGGTTGGCGGGCTACCGCTCCTCCCCAAAATGATACCATCGCCCGTCGAGTTTGGACCAGAGGCGTAAGGGGCGAGAGAGTAATCCTTTCTACTACTGATACCGGATTGAACATCACTGGACCCGGACATGATATGTTCCGAGACCCGAATCTACCAGTGACCCCACCCGGAGTTTGGCCCACCCACCGCAAGGTCGTTGCCTATAAGGTCTACGGCACAAATAATACAACCGAAGACCTTTATCACGGTAGCCATGTTAACGGCACAGTCGCAGGAGATGATTCCATAAATGGTGGCACAAGTTATTACGATGGAATGGCGATAAAGGCGCGTCTTTATTTTGTTGATGTGGAAAGGTCTGGTAGTCTTAATGTGCCGAACGATTTAACCACAGTTTGGGACACAGTCTATGCCGGTCGGGGATTACCCGATTCCCTCCGGCCGATAACCCAACACTCTGGCAGTTGGGGTTGGTCTAACTCCTCTGGCACCTATCTATTGCAGGATGCTTCAACTGATGCCTTTTCCTGGCTCAATAAAGACTTTCTTAACATTATGGCTGCGGGTAACGAATCAAGTAGAAGAAGGATTAGGAATCCGGGGATTGCCAAAAATGTGATCACTGTTGGTGCCTTAAATAACGGCACAGGTTCTAACACCATCGCTAGTTTCTCTTCCCGGGGACCGACTCAGGACAACCGGATAAAACCAACCGTCTGTGCCCCGGGAGTAAATCTCTGGTCAGCAAACCGTACTGGAACCAATTCCTATCAGCAGATGTCTGGAACAAGTATGGCAACACCCGCAGTTAATGGTGCGGTTGGTCTAATGCGTTCTTATTTAAGGCAGGGTTATTATCCATCGGGCGAAGCCAACCTCTCTGATGCCCTTGATTACATCAGTGCCGCCTTATTGAGAGCAATGGCAATTGTTTCCGCGGACCCGAATGTTGGTTCTTATGTTGTTCCGGATAGTAATATCGGCTGGGGAAGAATTGATGTTGACTCGGTCCTTTACTTCACTGGGGACTTAAGAAAACTATATCTCAAAGACGATACATTTGGTCTCATAACCGGACAATATAAAGAAGAATTTTTCTCCGTTGATACTGCGATACCTTTAAGAATTGCTTTGGTCTGGACCGATACCGCAGCGGCTCCCAATGCCAATCCAACTTTGGTTAATGACCTAAACTTAGAAGTGACCGCTCCCAACGGCACCTATTACCGAGGAAATCAATACAGTGCTGGTCAATCTATCCCCAATCCGAGTAATTGGGATAACCGAAATGTGGAAGAGTGCGTTCGCGTTAACTCACCACTGACCGGTCTCTGGCGCATCCGGGTTTATGGTCAGCAGGTTAGAACCAGTCGTGCTCAACCCTTTGCCTTTGCCATCACCGGCGCGATCACCCCTTACCAACCGGATGTTGGTGTTCTTTCAATTATTGCTCCAACCGGACAGATTGATTCCGGAACCGTTGTCATTCCCAAAGCCGAAGTGAAAAACTTTGGTGAGCAAGCGGTAGATTTTAATGTGAAATTTACTATCGGTAATTTCTATGAGGAAGATACCTCAATCACCCTTAATGCCGGAATGATTGATACGGTGATTTTTCCACAATGGATTGCCGAGCCCCTTGGCGTCCATATCGTCAAATGTACCACCGAACTTATGGGTGATATTAACCCAGCCAATGACCTGATGGTTGATTCCGTAGAAGTAATACCCTATGTTGGCATCAAAGAGATGGGAAAAGTTAAGTCGCTAACGACCTTGAAAGGTATCACACCCAATCCCTTCTCTTCCCAGACCGCACTGGAATTTATCCTCGCCCCCGAAGAAGAAATTTCTTTGGCGATTTATAACTCCTCTGGCTCTTTAATCCGAAAAATTGCTGCAAAACCTAACTCAGGGGTCTATAAGATAATCTGGGATGGTACTGATAATGAAGGAAAGAAGGCTCCCGCGGGTATCTATTTCTTCTCTCTTAAAACCAGAGATCTCTCCTTAACCCGGAAGGTCTTAAAGATAAACAACTAATAAGAAAAAGGGGTAGGAAGAATTATTTGCTTCCTACCCCTCTAAATTTTTAGACATCAAAAATGACGGTTGCTTTATACTGGGAATCTTCTTTTTTAATCTGGAACATATGGTAGGTTGGGGTCTTTATCTCAATCTTCAAAGGATGCCTCTTCGGATCAAATTTCTCACCAGTAATTTTCGCTAAAAGGGAGTTTTTTTCCAGAGAAATCTTCTTAACCCTTTTGCCGACAAAGTATTCCGTAGCAAAAAGAAAGAGGAGTTCCCTTAACCAATCCATAAATAAATCTTCTAAGGATTCCGCAGTTATCTTTATCTCTCTCTCTTCTCGCTCTTCAATAATTTCAATATCAGTGATATTATCAAAAAGGGCATAAAGCCCATTGGCAAATAGTTCCTCCAAGTCTTTACCAAAGATTTCTACGCCTAAATCCGAAGTATGATTCAGATACCGGTATCTCATATCCCTTTTGCCAGAAGGGACTTGTATCTTTTGGCTAAAAGATAGTAACTCTCGGCTACCTTCTTAATCCAATTAACCTCTTCTGGTTTTACCTCTCTTTTCACCCGCGCCGGAATTCCGGCAACTAAGGTTCCGGCAGGCACAACAGAATCCTCCAAAAGGACACTGCCCGCGCCAACGATTGAATTCTTCCCGACCTTTACCCGATTTAATAAAATTGAACCCATTCCGATCATACACTCATCTTCAATTTGGCAGCCGTGCAGAATTGCCCGGTGCCCAACCGAAACTAAATCGCCAATGATTACCGGCGGTTCGCCTTCATCAACATGGATCATAGTCAAATCTTGAATATTGGTCATTTTCCCGATAATAATCCGATTGACATCCGCCCGAATTGTGGTACCAAACCAAATGCTTGATTTCTCTCTTATCTCACAATCGCCAATGATTATGGCGTTGGGCGCAATAAAGACATCTTCTCCAATTTTTGCCTTCTTCTCATAAAATGGATAAAGCATAATAGAATGATATTCAACTTCTTCTCTCTGTCAATCTTTCATGAGTTTTTACCGGTCTTCTCAGATAGTCCCACTCTAAAAATTATTGATTTTTTATTATCTTCAGTTAAAATTTAAGATATAAGGAGGAAATATGAAGAGGCTAATCTTTTTATCTATTATCTTTGGTATCTCCTTTGCCCGGATAATTGTTGTTCCGGATTCCGCACCAACGATTCAGGGTGGCTTAAATCTTGCCTTATCTGGGGATACGGTCTTGGTCAAGCCCGGCCAATATCGGGAGAATATCACTTGGCCCAATCGGGATGGGATTAAACTCTATTCTCTATCCGGTCCGGATTCCACAATCATCAATGGTGGTGGCAACGGACGGGTAATCAATATCCCTTCGGGAATTACCCGAGCAACGGAAATTCGTGGCTTCAAAATCATAGGGGGTAAAGCTAATTCCGGTGCCGGTATTTATGCCGGTGGTTCCCCAACTATTATCAGAAATAAAATTTGTAATAATACCTGCG
This sequence comes from candidate division WOR-3 bacterium, assembly GCA_039801905.1. Classification (NCBI taxonomy): domain Bacteria; kingdom Pseudomonadati; phylum Caldifarciminota; species Caldifarciminota bacterium. Next base: position 35,884 of record JBDRVQ010000002.1, read on the forward strand.
CTGGTGGCCGAGATTATGGCGGTGGTATTTTTTGCTATTACGGCACTTCACCCTTAATCATCGGTAACGAAATTACCGATAATACCTGCTCGGATACCGCAACCTGGAATTATGGGGGCGGCATTTATGTTGATATGAACTCCACCGCGGAGATTTGCTATAACCTAATCGCCCGCAATACCTGCTCTCAGGGTTATTGGAACTACGGGGCAGGGATTTATGTTGACTTACGAGCCTCTCCCCTAATCTATCAGAATGTGATTAAAGAGAATATTAACACCCTTGGTGACCGAGGACACGGGGCTGGGATTTATGTTAGTTATCAGGCTAATGCTCTCATCTTCTCTAATCTTATTATTGATAACCGAAACACCTCTGGGTCTTGGAATTACGGTGGTGGAATTAAAGTTGATGGTAGGGCGAAAATTATTAATAATACAATAGCGGGAAATATCTGTTCGGGTGGCTATTGGGCTTATGGCGCCGGTATTTATATTGAAAGCGACACTTCCATCATCAAAAATAATATCATCGTTCAGAATAGTTCTACTCTTGGTTCCGGTATTTACAATAATGGCATAGTAATCAATCGCTATAATGACATCTGGAATAATATTGGTGGCAATTACTATGGCTGTTCTCCGGGACCGGGTGAAATTTCTTTAGACCCAATCTTTGTTAGTGGTCCCTATGGACCCTATTATCTCAGTCAGACTGCTGCTGGTCAACCGGTAAATAGCCCTTGTGTTGATGCTGGTGATACCTTATTGGGTACAACCCCATTAAATTTTGATTCGCTACTTCGCTCTTGGACGACCCGCACTGATTCCGTTCCGGACCTTTCGGTTTTAGATATGGGTTATCACTATCCCCGAACTCAACCTTATGTCGGAATTTCTTCCATCTCCTCTAAAACTCCCATCCCTTTCCAAGTCTTCCCCAATCCTTTTCGCCATTTTGTAAAATTCTCACCGCTAATGAAACCGGCTCCGGCTCAAATTGAAATAACTGATATCTCGGGGAAAATTGTCTATCAATCAGCCTCCTTTAACTATCTCTGGAAAGGCGTTAATAATTTAGGTCGGCCGCTACCGGCGGGCATCTACTTCTACCAAATTAGGTATAAGAATCGTAACCATTCGGGACGGCTGATAAAGATTGATTGACAAGGAATTTTTCCAGAATAAAATACAGGTATGGAAAAGCAATTGTTAGAGATTGAAGGATTTAAGGTTGGGGAACCTCTATTCTTAAAGAACTTAATTCTCTTCCCTCTCACTAATGGGAATAAAGACTTCGGAAGGGTAGAAATTCTTTCGGAGGCAAAAGAAAAGAAGCATATTGAAGTCCGGGAATTGGCTTCTCCCAAGATTGATACCGTAATTATTAAAAATAAATCTCCCCACCGGGTTTTCGCCTTAGACGGCGAAGGAATTATTGGTGCCCTTCAAGACCGGGTGATAAATACCTCCGCCTTAATTGCGGAAAAGAGCGAAATAGAAATTCCGGTCAGTTGTGTGGAAGAGGGGCGTTGGAGTGGCAGTCACGAGTTCCTGAGGGCGCGAACAATTTCTTATCCTTCTTTACGGGCAATTATCTGTTCTACGGTCTCTTCTTCTCTCCATAAGACAAAAAAATTTGCAACCGACCAAAACCAGATTTGGAGTAGTATCAAAAAGAAAATAGAGAGTTTTAAGATTACTTCCCGTACCTCTTCTCTTAGGGACATCTATTCTTCTTTCCGAAGACATTTAGAAAGTTATCAAGAAGAAGTTGCATTTCTTAAAGACTTAAATGGCCTCTTGGTCTTTGCTGGCGGCAGACTTCTCTGTCTTGATCTATTTGCGAATAAGAAATTATTTAACAAATTGAAAGACCAACTCATTACCAGTTACGCCCTTGATGCCTTAGAGATAAAAACCTCTGCTCCTCCCCGGGTCGGTGAGGCAAAAAGATTATTCCGAGAGATAAAAGAAGCAAAGGTTAAAACTTTCCCTTCTTTTTCTTTGGGAGATGAGATAAGATTTGAGACAAAAGACCTCATCGGCCGGGGCTTAGTATTCAATAACTCTCTTTTCCATCTCTCCGCTTTCCCAAAGATTAATTGACGTCTTTCATCAAAATAAAACCTTACCATTATTGAGATGGAAATTTTATCGATAATGGGAATATTTTTCGTATTTATTCTTCATACCTCTTATATACCTCACCGCCAATCCGTTCTTTCTTTACCAATTTCATTGTAGGAAAGGAAGTAATTATGCAAAGTAGAAATAGCCCTTAAAAAGCAATCTAATATTTCATATTATATTCCTCTCCGGTATCATTCGGTCCAACCGGTATTGATCTCTATTTCCATTAGTGTATAACAAAAAGTCCCTCTTGAAGAAAGCCTGCCGTGATGCAACAAATCAATCTCCGTATAGCCAATCGGGCTTTCTTTTGCTTTGTAAAATAACTCTCCACCGGGATTTGCTTTTTGATCGGGATGTGGCTTATATCGCCATTTTAACCTTGTATACTTTTTGAGGATATTTATGATTATAAAGATTCCCTCCGGTAGTTTTAGTATGGGGGAGTCTATATCTTTTTCCGCCTGAGTCGGTAAGATTACTTTTGATGAAAACCGCTCTCTTGCCAAGAGAAAAAAAATTATTATAATAAAAAGTTAAAACGGGAGGAAAAATGGATATTCAAAGAGTAGGTGTCATTGGCGCCGGTACGATGGGTGCCGGAATTGCTCAGGTATTTTCTTTTTACGGCTATAAGGTCATCCTCATTGACCTTGACCAAAAATTCCTGACCCGGGCTCTCAATACGATTGAGGGTGGATTAAAGCGAATGCTGGAGAAGGGAAAGATTTCGGAAGCCAAATTAAAGGAGACGATGGCAAATATCACCTCGACTACCGATGATACTCAACTAAAAGATTGTTCGATTGTCGTGGAAGCGGTAGTGGAAGATGTGGGCGTGAAGAAGGAGGTTTTCAAAAGATTAGACTCCATCCTCCCTCCTTCCTCTCTCATCACCTCTAACACCTCCACAATTTCCATCACTACCTTGGCCGCTGCCACTTCCCGGCCGGAGAAGGTCTGCGGAATGCACTTTATGAACCCCGTGCCGGTAATGCAATTAGTAGAAGTGATTAAAGGTTTACAAACCGCGGAGGAGACAATCCAAATCGTGGTTAATTTGGCAAAGAAGTTGGAGAAGACCCCGGTCGTAGTTAACGACTCCCCCGGCTTCGTCTCCAACCGCATTCTCCTTCCGATGATCAACGAAGCCATCTATTGCCTCTATGAAGGAGTGGCAACCAAGGAAGCGATTGACACGGTGATGAAATTGGGAATGAATCACCCCATGGGACCGCTCCAACTGGCTGATTTAATTGGTCTTGACATCTGTCTGGCAATCCTTAATGTTCTATATCAAGACCTGGGAGACCCGAAATATCGTCCTTGTCCCCTCTTGAAGAAAATGGTTGCCGCTGGTTATTTGGGTCGGAAGACAAAAAAGGGATTTTATGAGTACGGGTAAAAGGTTTGCGTATAAGATACAAGTCTTAGAAGTCCACCTCAATCCGATTCTCACTTTAGCCCGCTGGAAGATCACGGATGAGAGCGGTAATGTCTATAAAGAGTTCCAAGAGATTATTAACTATCTTAATCGTTTGGGAGAAGAGGGATGGGAGTTGGTTGATTGTATATCGGGTTCAGACCAGCAGGGAACAATCACCAAAGTTTTGATGTTCTTCAAAAAGGAGAAGCAAGATGGTTTTTAATCCCATAGATTTATCCCTTCTCTTTTTAGTTTCCACCGCCGCCGGTATCCAATTCCTGCGGGGAAAAAATAATTTCTCACTCCTCTTCTTTGAAACCTTGGCGGTAATTGGAGCGGGCAAAATTGCCTATGATGCCGCAAAGTTACACTATCCTTTTGGCCTCTTCTTTTTCCCGACTCTCGTCATCTTTCTCATTCTGGCACGCCTCCTTTGGGGATTCTTCCCTTTCTCCTTAGGCACATTTGAAGTAATCTTTAGCTTCTTCTTCGGCATCGTTTGGGGTTGGGCATTCGGTTTCGGCATCGTCCGCTCGCTCTTTCCCCTCATCCAAAAAAACCCGACCCTGCTCCAAATGCTCGTCAAATCCTGGATGGCTTCGCAGATTGTCTCTCTTGGTTTTATCCGAGAATTTCTCGCTCTCCTTGTCCAAGCGAAATATCACAACCTGCCCGCTAAATACTAAATTGTAAAATGCGCTCTTGACAGAAAACCATATCCCTTTATAATAAGGGATGAAAAGATATTTCTTTTTCTTATTCCTTTTCCTTTTTTGCTGTGCCCCCCTGCAAGTAGTTACTCCTCCAACCTTTGTCATCCGGCCCTTGGAAAGGGAGTTGCCAGTGAGTATCGCCAAATTTTTGGGCGAATTCCAAATTACCTTCTATTGGATCGTGAAGGAAGAGGATTATTCCGGAAGAAGAAACACGCCCCTTTATCTGACAAACGGAAAACTTTTGGGCTATTTCCCTCGGGAGTTTGTGCGCGACTTCAAAATTGAATCCTGTGGCAAACTGAAAGATGGAAGATTAATCAGTTGGCTAAAAAAACAACAGCGGGTAAAGATTGTTGATAAGTTATTAGGACACGGCCATTTTCTCGTTCCTCTAAAATCTTTAGCCTCCGACCCTCAAATCCTCCCGCTCGGCTTGCAAGTATTTATCCCTGCTGTCTGCCGGATGAAAATTGGGGAGGAGTTCCATTCGGGTATTTTTTATACCCACGACATTGGGTCAAAAATTATTGGTAAAAAGATAGACATCTTTCTCGGTGAGAAAGAGAATATTAAATATTTTTCCGCCGCCAACATCAAAAGTGGGCAAAAGGTTGAACTTTACCTCTTGGAGTAAGAGGAAAATTTATCATTATTTACAATAGGTAGCCAAAAGATCATTGGGCACTTTCATCTCCTGAAATAATTGGCGCTCTTTTTTTTTGTCCGCAACCAGAAGAATCTCTTCTAACTCTTTCTGCCACCATTTTCGGCTTAAATCATCTAAGGTAAGAAATTTAACATTCGGTTGCGCTTTCAAAATAGAGATCAGAGTTTGAAAATCCTTCACCGAATAATCGGTAAAATATCTTGCCTCCGGAACAATCCGATGGAAGAGAAGGATGGCAAAGCGATGTCTCTTTACGTATCGCAAAATCTCCTCAATCTCGGTTCCTTTCCGGACCTCCCGTGCCGGAAGGCGGTAGGGAGAAAAGAAATTTACTTCCCCCCAACCAACCGAACGGCCTAAGAGGTATCCGCTATAAAGAAGAGAGCGCAAGACGTCCTGGTCATACCGACCATAAGGGTAAATAAATATTTTTATCTCTTTTTGAAAAATTGATTCCAACTCCTTTTTAGAGTAAAAGACCTCTTCCCAAAGTGCCGCGGAGTCCAATTTTGTCAAATGGCGATGAGTGCGGGAATGACTGGCAATCTCGCAACCCGAAGCGAGCATCTCTTTAATCTCCGGGATGGTTAAATAGGAGTAAGGAGAAAAATTGCGCCGGGACCAAGAAAGGGTTTTGGTGATGAGCCCGATAGTGAAGGGAATTTTTTCTTGTTTCAAAATCGGGTAGGCGTATTTATAAACCGCATAATAACCGTCATCAAAATTTATCACCACATAATTGGTATCGGCAAAGAGAAAAAGAGAGAAGAGAAGAAAAGATGAAAATAAAAAGCGGAAAGAGGTCAAAAATCAAACCTCCCCTTTTTTAATTCCCAAAGGTAAGAACTAGGAATCCGAACTTTGCCAATTAATATCTCCCCTTTTCTACCACCGTGACAATCAGACCCACCCGTAACCAAAAGGTTCTCCTGCCTTGCTATTGCCAGAAGGGATTCTGTCTTAACGGAAGAGTGTTCGGGGTGCCAGACTTCAATCCCCATGACTCCGGATCTTATCGCCTCCGGAAGAATTTTCTCCCCGGGATAGGTTCCCGGATGTGCCAGAATCGGTATCCCTTTGTATTTCTTGATTAAAGCAACCCCTTCGTGCAAACTAACTTCCATCTTGGGCACATAAGCCGGGCAGTGGTAGCCAATAAATTTCATAAAGGCTTCATTAAGATCACTCACGTAGCCATCCTCCATTAGAACCTGTGCGATATGGGGTCTCCCAACGCTGCCCCCTCCGGCTACCGCCAAAACCCTTTCCATCTCTATCTTTATTCCTTGACTGGACAATTTCCCAATTATCTTCTTTGCTCTTTCCAACCGCTGCCTTTGTGCCCTCTCTAAAAAATCAAGGAGTTCCGAATTACGATAATCAATGAAATATCCGAGGATATGGATGTCAATATTATCAAAAAGACAACTTAACTCAAGGCAGGGCACTACTTCTATCCCCAAAACTTCTCCCGCCTTCTTTGCTGGTTCAATCCCGCCGACCGCATCGTGGTCGGCAATGGCGATGGCAGAAAGATTTAATTCCTTTGCCTTCTTCACCACCTCCTCGGGGGTTAAAAGACCATCGGAATAGGTGGTGTGGATGTGTAAATCACAACCCATTCTATCCCAAGAGCCGCTGCAAAACAATCTCTTCTGTCTTCTTTTGGAGAGCCTCCGCTTGGGAGAGAAGTCTCTTTGCCCCCCGCTCTTTCTCTTCCCGATATTCTTTATCCTTTATACCTAAGAGGTTAATGAGAACATTAAGGTAGGCCCCTTTCGCCGCGGAGAGGAGAAAATTGGCGCCGCAGCCGGCATCGGTGATAGAATTTTTATTACATTTTTCCGCATTTACCTTTGCCAACTCCAAACCGTTCACCGCCTTCTCCAAGACCTCATAGGGAACGACCACCGCTCCCTTTAAAGCCTCTTCTATTGCCCGCTCCCTCTCCTCTTTCTTTTCTTTAGGGATTTTATAAGCATCCATCACCCGATTGAATGCTTCACTATCAAGATCAATGAGGTGATAGAATCGGGAAGAGAGGACTTCCAATTGCGAACGGAGATCCTTCATATCCTCTTCCACATTTTCGTAGCCTTTTTTCCCAATTGTTAAACTGGCGGTCATTACCAAAAGGGATGTGCCGATACAACCCACCAACGCCGAAGCGGCACCACCTCCTGGGGTTGGCGTTGCCGAAGCGAGTTCTGCTAAAAAGGAAGCAAGGCTCTTCGTTTGGGGTAAGCGATTTTCTAAAATCTGGTCAAACTTAAAACTGTCAAGTTGTAAATAATAAACCGCCGAATCCAATAAGGCAGCAATCGGACAGAGCCCAACAATCTCCGACTCTTTAATCGTTACCCCATACCTTTCCGCCTCCCTCTTTACCGTTTCAAATACCCGATAGAGAGGCGTTGCCTGGTAATTGGTCATATTGATGGAAACCTGGACGCAATTCTTCTCCTTAATCTCAAAACCGAGTGCTTTAACATAACGGAAGCCACCATCCTTAAAGCGAATCGCCTTAGCAATCTTTTTAGCAATTGTTAGGTCCGTAGTATTTAAGTTGATATTATAGGCAATCAAAGGGAAGCGTGCCCCAACGACTGTTGCTCCGGCGGTGGGATGAACTTCTGGTTTTCCAAAATCCGGTACCCGGGCCGGGTCTTTTTTTATCTCCTCCCGCAGGGTTTCAAACTCACCCTTTCGGATATTTGCCAAATCAACCCTCTCCGGACGGGTAGCCGCCTGTTCGTAAAGATAGACCGGGATTTTTAACTCATCGGCAATCCTCTTACCCAATCTTCTTGCTAATTCCACACATTCTTCCATTGTCACCCCGGAGATTGGTACAAAGGGAATAACATCAGTTGCCCCAATCCGCGGATGTTCACCCTGATGCTTATTTAAGTCAATCAATTCCGAGGCGGTTTTGGTTAAACGGAATGCCGCTTCTAAACAAGCCTCCGGCTCGCCGATAAAAGTAATCACTGCTCGGTTATGGTCAGAATTCATCTCCGTATCCAAAAGAAAAATATCCGGAACCGAAAGGACCGCGGAAACAATCTCATCAATAACTTCTTTTCTCCTTCCTTCACTAACATTCGGCACACATTCCACAATTTTTCGCATGGGTAAATATACCAAACTCTAATCCCCTGTCAACTTTTCTCTCGGGGAGAAAGCACTTCGCTTTGCTCCGAGATTTCACTCCCGATTAGACTTTTAATTAGTCTTCCAATTAAACCTCTCATTAGGCTCCTCATTACATCCCGGCTTAGACTTCCCTTTATTTCCCCGATTACCCTTTGCTTTACTCCCAAGGTTAAACTTGGGATTAGGCAAAAGATTAGGCTATTTATTAGACTAATTATTATTCTATCAATTATTCTTCTAATTAGTCCTCAAATTAAACCCCCGATACCATCCCCTGTATGCTACACCCCTTTTTATAAAAATAAAACCCTCCTGTTTTTTCCTCCTTTTTCTTTTTGGTTCATTGCCCTACCCGATAACCCTCCTATTATAGTGCTAACTTATTCATATTCATAGCCCTCTATAATAAATACGGAAATACCCCCCAATTTCTGACACCAAATCTTCCCCTTTTCTCTAACCCTTTGATTTTTAAGAACTTATTTTTGGGATTTCTAAATAATAATGCTCATGTTTAGTAGGTTGCCTTGTAATCAATTTTGATATTAACCTCGGTCACCTTCCCTTTTTCCACCCGAACCGGAAAGATAAAACCATCCCCGTCAAAAAGATTGGCATAGAAAAGTCCCCTTTCCCGAACAAAGAGGGAGTATTCTCCAGGAGGAAGGGCTAAGAAGAAGTAGCCATTCTGATCGGTAATTACCGAATCAATAAGCGGAGAGTTGATTTTGGTATAAAAGGTACTCTTCCCTTCCTCTTTAAGGCAATTTAAAAGATTGACCTTCTTAAACACAAGAACGGTCTTTGGTTCGTAATAGATTCTCCCTTGAGAAGGAGGCATAAAATCTCCCTCCCAAATCTCTACCCTCCCTTTTATCCCTTCCTTAATTTCTCTTTTCACCCCTTTTCCCGCACAGCCTCCGAGGAGTAGGAGAAAAATAAGAAATAGTAATCGCATCAATAAGGATAAAGTAAAAAAAACCTTCCGTCAAGAGAAGGGGAATTTCTCTTCTCCTTGACAATCCTTTATCTTTAATTATGATTAGAGAATGGAAAGATTAGCCCGTTTGACGGAAATTCTGAAAAGGGAAGGGATTTCCTCTTTTCTTTTTACCGATTTGTTGAATATCCGGTATTTAACCGGTTTTACCGGCTCTTCGGCTTATCTTTTATTGGCCGATGGCAAAAGTATCTTCTATACCGACTTTCGGTATCAGGAGCAGGTGAAAAGAGAGGTGAGGGCGGATAAAATTGAAATCGTTAAGAAAAACTTCTTCTCTTTTCCACCAAAAGAATTGAAGAAATTAAAAAAATTAGCCTTTGAGGAGCATTCTTTAACCTATAAATCATATTCCCTTTTAAGGGAGAAACTGCCAAAGGTTAAGTTAATTCCCTTTCGGGATGTGGTGGCGGACTTACGGATAAAAAAGGATGAGAAGGAGATTGATTTAATAAAAAAGGCAGCGGCAATAACCGATTCGGTCTTTTCCGCCATTCTCAATTTTATAAGACCCGAAATGACAGAAAGGGAAGTGGCGCGGAAAATTGATTATTTAATTAAGGAAAAGGGAGAAGTTGCTTTTCCCACAATCGTTGCCAGTGGGGAAAATTCCGCTCTCCCCCACGCCCAACCCACCGAGAAGAAGATAAGAGAAGGGGAACCGATCATCCTTGATATCGGAGCAGCCTTTCAAGGTTATGCCTCGGATCTGACCCGGACCATCTTTCTGGGAAAAGTGCCCGAAAAGATGAGAGAGATTTACCAAATTGTCAAGAGGGCTCAGGAAAATGCCCTCTCCCAAATGAAAGCAGGCAGGAAGACCAAGATGATTGATAGTTTAGCCCGAGATTATATAAAAGATAGGGGTTATGGTAACTACTTTGGCCATAGTTTAGGTCATGGTGTCGGTTTAGCAGTCCACGAAAAGCCCACTCTCTCTTACCTCTCTAATGAAAAATTGCTCGCTGGTTTTGTCGTGACCGTAGAACCCGGGATCTATCTCCCCGGTTTGGGTGGGGTGAGAATTGAAGATTTGGTTTTAATAAAAGATGAAGGGATTGAGATTTTATCAAAAAGTGAAAAGGAGTTACTGGTGCTATGATTACCCCAAATGACTTTCGCTTTGGTACAATCATTAAATTGGAAGGGGAGATTTACGAAGTGATTGGCTTCCAGCATATCAAAATCGCCCAGAGGCGGGCTTTCGTCAAAACGAAATTAAAGAATCTGTTGACTGGTCGGGTGATAGAAAAGAACTTAGATTCTGAGGAACCGATTGTAGAACTGGAAGTGGAAAGAAGGAAAGGGCAGTTCCTCTACCGAGAGGAAGATGCCTATTATTTTATGGACTTAGAAACTTATGAAACCCTTCCCCTAAGTAAAGAAAATTTGGGGGATAAGGTCTATTACCTGAAGGAGAACTTAGAGGTAAATCTTCTTTTCATTGAGGGAAAATTTATGGAGATTGAATTACCTTTCTTTGTGGAATTGCGAGTGGTGGAGACCGAACCTGATTTCAAAGGCGATACCGCCTCCGGTGGAGGCAAGCCAGCAAAATTGGAGACCGGCTTGGTAATTGATGTTCCTTATTTTGTTGTGCCGGGTGACATCGTGAAAATTGACACCCGTTCCAATACCTATATTGAAAGAGTGCGTTGATGTTTAAGAAAATTCTCATCGCCAACCGGGGAGAGATTGCGGTACGGATCATCCGAACCTGTCGGGAATTGGGGATTAAAACCTGCCTCGTCTATTCTGAGGCGGATAAAGAAAGTCTACCGGTAAAATTGGCGGATGAGGCGATCTGCATTGGGAAATCACACCCGAAGGAGAGTTATCTTTTACTCTCCCGTATCCTCTCCGCGGTGGAAATCTCTGGGAGCGATGCCCTCCATCCCGGTTATGGTTTTTTAGCGGAAAATGCGGATTTGGTGGAAGCCTGTCAGGAAATGAAGATTACCTTTATTGGTCCCCCTCCCCAATTCCTCCGCCTTTTTGCGGACAAACTCGCAGCGAAAAAGAAAATGGCGGAAATTGGCATCCCGGTTATTCCGGGAAGTGATGTCTTAAAGGATGAAGAGGAGGCAAAGGCAAAAGCAAAGGAGATTGGCTACCCCGTGATTCTGAAAGCCTGCGCTGGTGGCGGAGGCAAAGGGATGAAGATTGTCCGTGAGGAAAAGGAGATGGCTTCCTCCTTTCAAAGAGCAACCGCCGAGGCGAATAGTGCCTTTGAGGACCCCAGAATTTATTTAGAAAAATTATTCACCCAATTCCGCCATATTGAAGTCCAAATCCTCGCCGATAATTACGGTAACTGCCTCTTCTTCCCAGAGAGGAACTGCACAATCCAAAAAAATTTCCAAAAGGTGATTGAGGAAACACCTTCTCCGGGAATAAAAAACGAAGATAGGGATTTACTCCAAAGATTAGTTAAATCCCTTGTCGTCAAGACCGGTTACCAAAATGTTGGGACAATGGAATTTCTGGAAGTGGACGGTAATTTTTATTTTATGGAAATCAATACCCGAATCCAGGTTGAGCATCCGATAAGTGAAGAGGCCTCCGGGGTTGATATCATAAAGAACCAAATTCTAATCTCTGCGGGCGAAAGGTTTGAGGAAAAAACCTATGAGCCTCTATTTTGGTCAATGGAAGCCCGGGTTACGGGGAAAAATCAAGGGAAGATAAATCTTCTCCTTTTGCCGGGTGGTCCTTTTGTCCGTATTGATACCCACATTTATCAAGGTTATAATTTTTCTACCATCTACGACCAACTCCTTTTGAAACTGATCGTCCGGGGTAAAGACCGAGAAGAGACGAGGAGGAGAATGGTGCGTGCCCTATCGGAATTAAAAGTTGAAGGAATTGAAACTAATCAGGAAGAGTTAGTTAAAATTTTAGAAAGCGAGAGATTCCGCCAGGGTGATTACAAGATTGACTACTATGATTCTCAATCTTTATTCTAGTCCCCAGGAGATTGAAGATAAAGAAATTTTCCGCGACAAATCGGTTCTCTTTTTGGACGCTTTCCAATCCTCCCCCCTCTTTCTTTCTGCCCTTCTCTGCGCCGCCAAGGCGATTATCCCTACTCTTGATGTGGAAATGGCGATAAAGGTCTTCAAATCTTCTTATTCCAATAAAGACGGTCTCCTCATCGGAGAAAGAGATTATGAGAAGATTGAAGGTTTCCATTACGGCACAAACTTCCTCGCGGTGGCAAAGGAGATTTGGGAAGGAAAGTCAATTATCTATTATGAACCTTATTCCTGTTCCTCCCTTCTCCTCACCGAAGCGGCAAAAAGGGTCTATATCGGATCATTTCTCAACCGGACTAAAGTCTGCGAAAAGTTAAAAGATTGGGAAGAGGTCCAGATTATTACGGTTGGGCTAAAGGGAAGAAGACCCGCCTTAGAGAATATTCTCTTAGCAGGAAGCATCATTGAAAAACTCTCTTATAAAGGTTTAGAGATGAATGACTCTGCCCAAATCGCCTTTGCCGCTTTTCGGAATCTCCGCCGGAGATTAAAATCAACCCTCTTCTCTACGGAGAGGGCAGTTGCTTTGATCGCGCGGGACCGAAAGGAGGAGATAGAAAAAAGTATCCAGGTAGACGCTATTCCGCTCTTACCCGTATTTTCCGAAAACCGGATTGTCCTTTCTGAAGAGTAAGAAGAAAATTCTAAGGTGATCGAAAAATGGTTGAAGATTGGGATTTTAATCTCATCCTTAGTTTTGCCTCTAACCCTTGCCTTTTTCATCTACGACACTTATCAAACAACCGCTTCCTGCCTTGATGCCTTATCCCATCTCTACATCGCCAAGAATGTAATTGACAATGGAGAAAATTCCGGAATTAAAAACTTAGGAACAGTTTGGTTACCCCTTTACCATATTTCCCTTATTCCCTTTATTTTCTCAAATCAACTCTATTTTACCGGATTTGCCGGGACCATCTTGGGCAGTATCCTTTTATTTTTTACCGTCTTCCTGATTTTAAGTTTTCTCCCTTTCCCCGAAAATATCTTTGCTTCCCTTCTCTTTATCCTCCACCCTTATCTTCTTATCGCCACCGTCACCCCTATGACCGAAATCCTTGCTATTTTTCTCCTTCTTTTTACTACCTATCACCTCCACCAATTTCTAAAAGATGGGAGAGGGATGGGAAGATTAGGGATTGGTGTAGTCCTCGGTACCCTAACCCGTTACGAATTTTATCCCATTCCGTTTCTCATCCTTCCCTTTCTCATCCTTAGGAAAAAGGGAAATTGGCGAAAAATAATACCGACTGTCCTCTTTCTCTTTTCCGGAATCTTTTTTTGGCTTATTTGGAATCAACTACTCTTCGCCGACCCTCTCTTCTTTTTTCGTCATCCTGTAACAAAAGATACTGCGGGAAAACTTATCTATGCCCAATCTTTAAGAAAAGTGGTGTATTTTAATTTAAGTATCCTAAAAGAATTATTCGGTATTCTACCCTTCTTTTCCCTCTTGGGCATCGCCTTTTTAAGCATTAAAAGAAAGTTTCACCTCCTCCTTCCTCTTTTGCTCCTCATTACTCCATTCTTTACCCATCTCTTTCTTGCCTACCAAAATATCAGCCTCGGTTATGCCCGTTTCTTCCTTCTCTCCTTCGCGGGCATACTTTTATCCAGTTTTCTTTTCTGCCGAGAAATTACTAATCTCGCCCTCCTTAAAAAATTTAAGGTAATTCGCTTCCTGCCCTTAATCATCTTTATCCTTTACTTACCAACCTTAAAAGAAAATTATTCCGTGTTAAAGGTTGGGAAAAATCATTACCAACATAAAATAAACCTTCCCGATTTGGATGTAAATTATCAAAAGGTGAATTATTACTTAAAAACCTTTCGTAACCTCTTTTCCAATATGGATTTAACATCCGCTCATCTTTTAATCCCCTTTAATCAAGAATTTCAGACTATTTCCTTTGCTCTCCGTTTAACTCCCGAGCAGTTATTTGACCCCTATGACGGAGAATTTATCTTAAAGGTTATGGAAAAACCTTGGGAATTTTGCGACAACCTCCTTCTAACCGATACCCTTACCCCCTTCTGCCCAATTTTCCAAAAATACTACCAAGGTAAATACTTTCTCTTCTTATTCTGGCAAGATGAGGAATACCAAAAAACCATTCTTAATCACTTTTCTTTGGTCAAAAAAGAAAATGGTTTAAGACTCTACCAAAAAGTCCGTTGACTTTTTAGAAATTGGTCATAAGATGAACCTTATGGGTAAGCGGAAAGAAATTTGGCGGCTCCGCTACCTTCTAATTTTAGCCTTTTCCCTCCGTTTCTTATTTTTTATCTTCAATCAGAACTACACCTACACCTACTACGTCGGGGAGGAGATTCCCGAAGAGGCGGAATATTTTAAACAAATGATTCCTCCTTTTGATTCTCAAGAATTTTTAGTCTTGGCGAAAAACCTCGCCAACCAACACCGATTCACCTGGGCGGAACTTCCCAATACCTTTCGCACTCCTCTCTATCCCACTTTTATCGCCCTCTTCGGTCGTTTTGCCTTTCATCCCCTTTTTGCCAATTTTCTAAAACCTTCTGGCGATACAGAAGCCACCCGCATCCCTCTTTTTCTCTTTTTCCAAATCCTTATCGGAACGATTTCCGTCCTTTTCCTCTTTTTCATCGGTAAAGACCTGTTTGGCGAAGAAGGGGGACTAATCTCTGCTTTTCTCTTAGCGATTGATATCCCAAACATCTTATTCAACAGTCTGGTAATGAGTGAGACCTTACTCCTCTTCTTTCTCATTCTCGGCACATTTCTTCTCTTCCGAAATCAATTTTTCTTTTCCGGAATCGCCTTTTCTCTTGCCGCTCTGACCAAGCCCATTGCCTTATATATCTTTCTTCCGGTATTTTTCTTCCTTTTATTCTCAAAAAAGGTTAAATCGGCAATTAAGTTTCTCATCGCTTTTTCTCTTCTCACCTTCATCTGGATGGCGAGAAATTATCGTTACTACAAAACATTCGCTTTCACCTCCATTGACGGCTACAATCTCCTTTATCATAACCTTCCCGCCCTGGAGATGAAGTTGATGGGTGTTAACTTCTACGATGCCAAGGAAGAGGTTTGGCGAAGGGTTAAAGAAGAGATGAAAGATACTAATCCATTTGTCCTTTCCCAAATCGCCGGTCGCTACGCTAAAAAGAGGATCCTCCTCCATCTTCCCCGCTACACGCTCATCCACCTCAAAGGGATGTTTTTGCCCTTATTAGGCATCAAGTCGGATGATTTGGTCTTAAGGCTCATTCGGCATAAAGAAAAAAATGGCAAAGTCCGACAATCCCTTTCCGATACCACATTACCTCCCTTCTTAAAAGGCTTAATCTTCATTTTGGGGAGCTGGGAGATAGCAATTATTTTAATCGGACTTTTCTTATTTCTTCTCTCCCTCTTTCGCTTAGAAACCCGTTACTCTATTCTTCTTCTCTTTTTACTAATGCTTTATTTCCTCTTTATCTCTTCCCCCCTGCCGGATGGTCGGTTCCGTCTCCCCTCTCTTCCTTTCCTCTATTTAGGTGTCGCATCATTCTTCCGGAAGAGAGAGTTTAATCCTATTTAATTTCTTTTGATGTTCCAAGAAGGTTTTAGAAAAGATATGCCGACCGTCACCCGCGGCGAAAAAAAAGAGATAATCAGTCTTTGCCGGACGAAGAACCGCCATTAAAGATTTCTTCCCCGGATTACAAATTGGTGTTGGTGGTAAACCGTAATGGAGATAGGTGTTATAGGGAGAATCAATTGTCAAGTCAATGCTATTTAACCTTTCTTTATGTAAAGAGAGGGCATATTCAACAGTGGGACAGGATTCTAACTTCATCCTTTTCTTTAACCGATTTAAAAAGACCCCAGCAATTATCGGCCTTTCGCTATCCAGAACCGCCTCCTTTTCCACAAGGGAAGCAAGGATGATTACCAGAGAATCACTAAAAGGAGAGGGAATGGACTCCCGGAGGCTTTTATACACCTTAAAAAAATGCCCCACCATCTTCTCCATTATTGAGTAGGGAGAAGAAGGGATATTAAATTCGTAGGTATTGGGGAAAAGAAAACCTTCGGCTTGGGGAAAAGGGATACCCAAAACTCTGAGAAAAGCCGAATCCGTTGCCGCTAAAAGGAAAGAATCTTTCTTCACCACCCCTTCTTTCTCTAAGACCTCACCAATCTTTTCTTTTGTCCAACCTTCAGGGATAGTAATCGTTACCCTTTCCTTTCCCCCCTTTTTTAAGATTCGGTAGGCAAAAAATTCTGAAATCCCTTTTGGCAGAAGATATTTCCCACCCTTCATTTTCCTTTCTCCACCGAAGAGTTTTGTGGCGAAGAGAAAAAGAAATTTATTCTCAATTATCCCCTTCTCTTTTAAAATCTCGCCAATTTTTTTGGTTGGTGTCTCGTAGGGGATAATTAAAGGAGTCCATTCTGCGGGAGAGGGAATCCCGGTGAAAAAGATGTAATGGAGACTCAGAAAGAGAAAAGTGAGAAAAAGGAGAATGAGGAACGGTTTTTTTAGTTCCCTCACCGGGTCAAATCAATACCGACTTCCCCTTTTTCTTCCTTAATTCGAGCTTGGGCGGCCGCTAAACGAGCAATCGGCACTAATGGGGTATCGCAACTGACATAAGTAAACCCGATTTGGTGGCAAAATTCAATACTCCTTGGGTCGCCCCCGTGCTGACCGCAGATGCCAATCTTAAAATCTTTCCTCACCTCCCTCGCCTCCTTTACCGCCATTTCTATCAATCTTCCCAAGCCATTTTTATCCAAGGTGATGAATGGGTCAGAAGAAAGAATCTTCTTTTCTAAATAGTAAGGAAGAAACCGGGGATAGTCATCGCGGGAAAACCCAAATACCATCTGGGTCAAATCGTTTGTCCCGAAGGAGAAGAAATCAGCATACTGGGCGATTGTCTTAATGGTGAGACAAGCCCTTGGTGTTTCAACCATTGTCCCAACTTTATATTCCACCCGAACTTTAGTTTTCTTAAATACCTCCTCGGCCACCTTTTCAATAATTGCCCTCTGATTTTTCAACTCTTCTTCGGTGATGGTTAGCGGTATCATAATTTCTGGCAAAACCGAAATTCCTTTCTTTTTTAATCGACAAGCGGCTAAAAATATCGCTCGGGCTTGCATCTCGGTTATCTCCGGATAGGCAATTCCCAACCGACAACCCCGAAAGCCCATCATCGGATTCTCTTCTTTTAGTTCCGCTATTTTTTTGAAAATAACATCTGGCTTAATACCAATCTTCTTTGCCAATTTTTTAACCTCATTTAAGGAAGTGGGCAGAAATTCGTGGAGGGGTGGGTCAAGAGTTCTAATTGTTACCGGTAAACCGGCCATCGCCTTAAAAAGACCTTCAAAATCTTTCCTTTGGTAAGGAAGGAGTTTGGCAAGAAATTTCTTTCGTTCCCGAGTATCCTCACTTAAAATCATCATCTGGAAGTATCTAATCCGGTCCGGATGGAAAAACATATGTTCGGTTCGGGCTAAACCAATCCCTTCCGCACCCAAATCTCTTGCCCGGGCTGCCTCTTTTGGCTTATCCGCATTCGCCCAGACACCCAATTTTCGGAACTTGTCGCAAAGGGATAAAAAATCTTTCAACTCTTGGGTCATCTCCGGCTCTACCAAAGGAACTTCCGCAAAAACAATTTCTCCCGTAGAACCATTTATTGAAATCACCTCCCCTTCCCTCCGCTTGCAGACTTTTTTTGGTTCCTTAGGATTTTGGACATAAATCATTCTCCTCTTCTCATCAATTCTAATCCCATTCGCCCCAACGATACAGGGCTTTCCCATCCCCCGGGCAACAACCGCGGCGTGCGAAGTCTTACCACCAGTAGTCGTTAAAAACCCATTTGCCTTCTCCATTCCTGCAATCTCATCCGCCTTGGTAAACTCCCGAACCAAAATAACCTTAACCCCTTCCTTTGCCTTTTTTATTGCCCCTTCCGAAGAAAGGACAATCTCGCCAACCGCACAACCCGGGGAAGCAGGAATCCCAGTAGTTACGGGTTGGTATTTAAATTTTGGGTCAAAGACCGGATTAAGAAGCGAAATGATATCTTCCTCGGTCATCCGCATAATCGCTTCTTCTTCGGCTAAAAGGCCATCCTTTAACATATCCACCACTACCTTCAATTTTGCCTGAGGACTTCTCTTTGCGGAACGGGTCTGGAGAAAATACAAAACCTCATTCTCAATCGTAAACTCAATATCCTGCATATCCCGAAATTCCCGCTCAATTTTTCCTACTTCCCTTTTTAATTCCTCATAGACATTGGGCAAATAATCTCTCAGTTTATCAATTGGCTCTGGGGTTCTAATCCCGGCAACCAAATCTTCCCCTTGCGCCCGCAAGAGAAACTCCCCATAAATCTTTTTCTCCCCAGTCGCTGGGTCCCGGCTGAAAACAACACCGGTTCCAGAACGGTCGTTTAAGTTACCAAAGACCATCGCCTGGATATTGACGGCAGTTCCCAGATTATCAGGAATCTTATAGATTCGCCTGTATTCTATGGCTCGGGGATTATTCCAAGACTTAAAAACCGCGACAATTGCCGAGAAGAGATTAGTGAAAGGGTCTTGGGGTAATTTCCCGCGTAAAATCTTCTTATACTGAGCAATCGCCTCTTTTCCTTCCAAATTCAAACTTAAAAACTTCTCCCGCTTTATCCCTAAGACAACATCAGAAAATATCTCAAGGAAACGCTGATAGAGATGATAAGCAAATTCTTCTCCCGACCTTTGGGCTAAGACGGAGCAAATTTCATCGTTAATCCCCAAGTTAAGAATCGTATCCATCATTCCCGGCATAGAAAATTTTGAACCACTGCGCACCGAAAGGAGAAGTGGATTTTCCAAACTCCCAAATTTCTTATTCGTCTTCTTTTCTAAATACCCTATCCCCTCTTCTACCTCTTCTTCTAAGCCATCCGGAATTTTTCCCTTTTCCAAATAATAGACCGAAGCCTTGGGAGAGATAATAAAAAAGGGAGGAACGCGGAAACCAGCCTTTGCCAAAAGGTAAAGGCCAGCCCCTTTACCACCAAGGAGTTCTTTTATCTCTTCTCCTTTTAATTCTAAATTATCTTCTAAGAAATAGACCCATTTCCTCATATCTGCTCCTTCTTATCTTTTAATTCTAAAGATTATATTTAAAATTATTGTTAATAAGAGAGAAAGGATTAAAGAAGTCACCAAAGGAAAATAGAAGGTAAAATTTTTCTTCTTCCAAAGGATATCCCCGGGCAAACGAAAGAATCCAATTTTCGGAAGCAAAAATAGAGCCAAACCAAAAATGAGGAAAATTAAGCCGAAGAAGATTAAAAATTTCGCCACGGGCGTTAAAAAATCATTCCCCATCTTTTATCTTCTGAGCGAGAAAATCTTTTAGTATCTCTTCGGCTTCGGGAAAATCCTCTTCCGCCACTTGAATTTCCCCCCATTCCGGTCGCATCACCATCGCCAAACCATCATACCAAGGGATTTGGTAGGACTTAACAAAAACTTTAATTCCCTTACTTTCTAAAAGATGCTGTAAAAAGATGGCTTCATTTTCATCCTTTGGTTTGTATAAAACCTTCATCTATTCTGCTTTATTACCTCCTCGGCGATGAGAACCGCATTGGTCGCGGCTCCCCGTCTCAGATTATCCGCCACCACCCAAAGATGGAGCCCTTTTGGGTTATCCTCATCAACCCTGATCCGACCGATATGAACCAAATCCTTTCCCCGAACATCCGCGGGTGTGGGATAGCCATCCCGGTGGAGAAAGAGATATTCCTCTTTTTCTAAACAGGGATAAATATCTTCCATCTTCACCTCTTCTTGAAATTCACAATAAAGGGAGATTGAATGCCCAACCGTGATTGGCACCCGAACACAGGTGGCAGAAATTTTTAATTCGGGAAGTCCAAGAATCTTTCTCGTCTCCTCCCGAACCTTTCTCTCCTCCCGACTCATTCCCTTCTCATCAAAATTTCCAATCTGAGGGATGAGATTGTCCCCAATTACACAAGGGAAAGGCGAATCCTCTGCCTTTTCTATCTTCTGGCGCATCACTAAAAATTCGGTCTCATAAAAAAATTCCGCTAAGGCATCTCGTCCTGCCCCGGAGACTGACTGGTAAGAGGAAAGAATAACTCTTTCTAAATGGTAAATTTTAGTGAGGGGGAAAAGGGCTAAGACCAATTGGATAGTTGTGCAATTGGGATTGGCGATAAGATTCTTATGCTCTTTAATCCTTTCTGAATTAATCTCGGGAACAATTAAAGGCACATCCGGTGCCAAACGGAACGCTGGGGAGTTATCAATAACGATTGCCTTCTCCTTTAACTTGGGAACCAATTCCAACGCCTTATCTTCCTCGCCGCAAAAAAAGACAAGACCGTTTTCTGCCAAATCTAATGCCTTATCCATCCCCTGAATCTCATATCCTTTATTTTGAAAAAAAATCCTCTCCCCTTCC
The DNA here is from genome assembly GCA_039801905.1 of candidate division WOR-3 bacterium. Lineage (NCBI taxonomy): Bacteria > Pseudomonadati > Caldifarciminota > Caldifarciminota bacterium. The sequence goes on from JBDRVQ010000002.1 coordinate 56,490, forward strand.
CTTTTTTCACTGGCAAAGAAAAAGAACTCAGGATTTTTCCCAAAGGAAGGAAAATTCCTCTCCTCCATCACCTGTAAAAGAGTTTGACCGACAAGTCCAGTTGCTCCCAAGACCAAAATTTTCTCTGCCATCAAAAGATTATAAGGGAAAATTAAAATTTTTCAACTTAGTGATAAGATTTAACCAGAACTCACCGCGAATAGTTGCCTTGACAAACGAATATTTTTTTTCATATAATTTTAATTATGGAAAATAGGGAGGTAGCAATGCTTAAATCTCTCTCTATATTTTTCTTATTTTTTCTTGCCTTCGGGGCAAAAGATATTAGTCTTCCGAGCGAACAACCAATAAATCTCCAAACGCCTGAGACCGACCAAATATCTATTCCCCTTCTCTTAAACTATCAAGGTAAAATTACCGATAATATAGGTAATCCCGTTCGGGACTCTTCCTATTCCGTAACCTTTCGCTTATTTAATGTCCCTTCGGGGGGAACTGCTTTCTGGAATGAAACCCAGACCATTCAGACCCGAGCCGGTCTCTTCCATACCCTTTTAGGTAGTGTCACGCCAATCCCTTCTTTACCCCTTGATGGCAACTTATATTTAGAGATGCAGGTCAATCCCAATCCGGCAATGACGCCAAGAGTTAGAATTGTGAGTTCCGCCTATTCTTATATCGCAAGAAAGTCGGATAGCACAAATTACTTAAATCAGATGGGTGCTTCTACGGGACAGGTCTTAAAATGGAACGGAACAACCTGGGCGCCGGGAAACGATGAAGTTGGTGGTGATAATGCTTGGGTGAGAGGAACACCGGATTCGGTCCTTTACACAATAAGGCGATTGGGTATTGCCCGTGGCGGTTCTAATAATATGCTTTACGGTTCTTATCGGTATACCCATACTAACTTAGGGGTTAGTTGCACTACCGGAACATCAGGGCAGAATTATTATTATTGCACGGTTGGCGGTGGGATAAGTAATAAGGCGAGCGGCAATTGGGCAACAGTTAGCGGTGGTGGTTATAATACAGCGAGTATGGCTCAATCAACGGTTGGGGGCGGTTATTTTAATACGGCAAGTGGTGATTATGCCGTGATTGGTGGTGGAGTGAGTAACCGAGCGAGTGGCTATTCTTCCAGCATTACAGGTGGTTATAATAATACCGCAACCGCCGACTACGCCACAGTGGCTGGTGGTTATTGCGACTCAGCAAAAGGTAAATATGCAGGTGCCCTTTCTGGCTATCACAATGTAGCAGGAAGTGCGCTTGGTGATAGTGGAGCGGTGGTCGCGGGTGGTTATAATAACAACGCGAGGAGCATCTATACATTTATTGGCGGCGGTAGAAATAACGCCACACTCAATAGTGGAGCGACAGTGAGCGGGGGCATAGGTAATGTCGCAAGCGGTAATCTCGCTACAATTGGTGGTGGCCAAGAAAATTTCGCCAGTAACTATTACACAACGGTAAGCGGCGGCTTCGGTGATACCGCCACCGGGTATTTAGCAACAATTGCTGGCGGAAGAGGGAATATTGCGAGTGGCAATTACTCAACGGTTAGCGGTGGTGTTTGGAATCGGGCATTTGGTAATTACGCGACGGTTTCCGGTGGTGACCGGAATATAGCAAACGGTAACTACGTCACAATTGGCGGTGGCGGCGGAAATAGAGCCAGCGTCAATTATTCGACAGTGGGCGGCGGGTATGAGAACTTTGCCGATAGTTCCTATGCGACAATTGGGGGTGGAAATCAAAATCTCGCGCCTCGGGTTTATGCCACAATTGGTGGCGGAAGTGAGAATTTTGCCAATGGTCCTTATGCGACGATTGGTGGCGGATGGAAAAATTGGGCAACTGGCGACCTTGCTACAATTGGCGGTGGCTACGGAAATATGGCGAGTATTGATTACGCAACAGTTGCTGGTGGATATTGTGATACTTCCGCCGGTCCATCAAGTTTCACAACCAATTCCCACTCCGTAGTCTATTTTATTTATGGCAACTCCGCTGCCTTTAATGGCCAGGCCGCAACCGCCTCCAATCAACTTCGCTGCGGCACACTTTCCAAAGCCGGTGGAAGTTTTACCATTGACCATCCCCTTGATCCATATAATAAAATCCTGAACCACTACTTCATTGAAGGACCGGAGATGCTCAATATCTATCGGGGCAGTGTTGTCCTTGATGCCTCAGGCAGAGCGGAGGTGAGACTGCCTGATTACTTCTCCGCCCTGAACCGAAATCCACACATCCAGTTGACCGGTGTTGGCTCTTCTGATGTCTATGTTGCCGAAGATATTAAAGGCAACGTCTTTGTCATTGGCGGTAAGCCGAGAACAAAAGTCTACTGGCTTGTAACCGGTGAACGGCAGGATATCTCAGCCGAGGCAATAAGAAGGTTAATGCCCGTTGAACAACCAAAGATTGGTGAACTTAAAGGAAGGATGCTTGATGACGACTTCCTTGTTGGCTGTATGGAGCAGTTGGAGCGAGAAGGAAAGGCAAGTGGCATTGATTTCCGAACCGCAGCAGGGAGAAACAGGTATCAAGATACGAAAAGGAGGATGAAAGGTGAATAAGTTAGCCCTTATTTTAAGCCTTTTCTTTCTTCTCACCTATGCCCAATACGAATGCGATTGGAACTTGGTAAGTTCTGGTGGAACAAGTATGAGCGTCGGAAATCTCTCTGCCCAGGTCTCAGTTTCCCAAACCGCAGTTGGTATTATCCAGAATGCTATCCAGGTGGCCCAGATTGGTTTCTGGGTGATTGATACCGCCCTTGTTGGAATTAAGGAAATCTCTTCTCAAAAACTTCCCTTAAAGACGGAACTCTTCCCGATAAGACCAAACCCATTCTCTAAAAATACCCTAATCTCTTATTCCCTATCAGAAGAAACGAATGTCTCAATTATTATTTACAATACCTGTGGAGAACTGATAAGAAATCTCTCCTTTCCCAGGGTGAAACCAGGAATATATTCCTTTACCTTCTCCGGAGAGAAACTGGGAAGGGGAGTCTACTTCTTAAACTTCTCAGCAGGAAGATATAAGGCAGTAAGGAAGATTATCCTTATGAGATAGGTTGACAAATTATAAGTATTAGTTTATAATTAGAGTAAACTAAAAAGCGGATAAGGATTGGTTTCCAAAAGAAGGGAGAGTTTATTTTTATAAAAAGGGGTGTAGCATACAGGGGATGGCATCCGGGGTCTAAATAGGGGTTTAATAAGAAGGATAATAGAAAGTCTAATTAAGGGGATAATAGAGACTCTAATAGAAGATATAATATAATGGTTAATAGAGGTGGTAATTGGGTGGTTAATTGGGAGTCTAACCTAAGGTCTAATGATAACCCTAATTGGAACAATAACCGAAGGTCTAATTGCGAGACTAATTGAGAAAATAACTGAGGGCTTAATAAAGTTAATCTCCGGATTGACTTTTTTTAATAGTTTGATAGAATAAAGGTTAAGAAAAAGAGGAGTTATTATGCCAGTACCAAAGAGAAGACATTCAAAGACACGTGGGCGAAAACGCCGAACCCACTGGAAATTAGACCCACCAAACTTAACCAGTTGCCCCCACTGCCATGAACCGAAACTTCCTCATCATATCTGCCCCCATTGTGGTTGGTATGCGGGAAGGGAGGTTATGGTCGCAAAGAAAAAAGAAGAGAAGTGAAATCTAATAAATCGTTATCCCGATGAATCAGGAAGGGGTTGATAAGAAAGTGAAGGTCGCCTTAGATGCGATGGGGAGTGACCTTGCCCCAGAACCAGAATTGGCTGGAACACTTCTCGCCTTAGAGGAAGATAAGGATTTAGAAGTAATTTTGGTGGGAAGAGAAGAGATCTTAAAAAGATTTCTCCAGAATTATCCAAAAATTAAAATCTATCCCGCGCAAGAAAGAATTATGATGGATGATTCCCCAACCGAGGTCCTCCGGAAAAAACCGGATTCCTCTTTAGCCAAAGCAGTTTATCTCTTAAAAACAAAAGCGGTGGATGCCATAGTTAGTGCCGGAAATACTGGTGCTTTAATCGCCTATTCTTTAACCGTCCTCGGTCGGATCCCAGGAGTTCTAAGACCAGCAGTTGCCATATTAATCCCTCAGGTGAGTGGTTATTCCTTATTGACCGATGTTGGTGCCCATCCTGATCCAAAACCAATTCATCTCTACCAATTCGCGAAAATGGCTTCCCTCGTCGCCGCTTATCTCTTCCATAAGCCCAATCCCCGGGTTGGTTTATTAAATGTCGGCCGGGAAGAGAATAAAGGAAGCGAGTTAATCCAAAATACCTACCAACTGTTAAAAGAATCGGAATTAAACTTCATTGGTAATATTGAAGGTTGTGATGTTTTTAAGGGACTGGCGGATGTCATCGTCTGCGACGGGTTTGTTGGCAATATCATCCTCAAATTTGGCGAAGGGCTTTTGGAGATTTTAACCAAGGGGATAAAAGATTATCTCTCTTCGGAGACAAAATACCGGATGCGCCGCTGGCTGGCAAAACCGGTCCTCCAAGAGTTTGTCTCCCGGCTTGATTATGAAGAACAAGGAGGCGGTTTATTATTGGGGGTTAACGGCGTGGTAGTCATCTCCCATGGTCGCTCCGGACCAAAGGCGATTAAAAACGCCCTCCATACCGCTTCCCTATTCTATCGCGAGAAGGTGATTGAAAATTTGAGAAACTCCTTCGCCCAAGAGAAATCTTTAACCACCGAAGAATGAGAAGACTAATCCTCTTTTCTACTCTTTTCTTCCTATTTTGTCAAAAATCACCCGTGGGCTTTGAGGAGATGGCAAGAGGAAACCTTTCCCACTTCCAAGAAACCCTTAACCCACGCGATTCCTTATCTTTTGGTATCTTTTATCCTTGTGGCAATGCCTCCTTTCTCTTTCTGGGGAAAAATGCTAAATATGAGAGTCGGGTTCTCTTCTCTTTTCCCATAAACGACTCCGCTCGGGAGAATATCACAAAAATTTCCCTTTGGCTTTATACCCAGGATACCACCCCCTACCAATTTCGGATTTATCCCTTAACTACCCAGTGGTCGGCGAATGCCACCTGGCGGATGGCGGCTCCGGATATTCAATGGATTCATCCGGGTGGTGATTTTCTCAACCTGCCAATCGCCGAAGGAAGAGTAGTAAAGGATTCATTTTCCTTAGAGGTCCCCTTAAACCTCTTAGATACCATCCTTTCCACCACTGGTTTCATCCTCATCCCGGAAGAGAACCGAGATTTCAATTTTGCCTCATTTAAGAAAACTGCAAAGTTAATTTTTACCTACGGTGATAAAAACCGAACCTTCCTCTCTTCTTTTGCCACTTACATTACTAATTTCTTAGACACCATTCCTGATTCCTTTATCATTGGCTCCGGCTATGTCTTTCGCACCTACCTCTCTTACCCCTTCTCCTTAGGAAAAGAGAATAAAATTGCCGAAGGAGAAATCTCCCTTCTCTTAGACCCCGCCTCTTCTTATTTTATCCGCGACACCTTAGAGATTGCTATTTTCCAACTGAAAGAGAACTTTTGGTCCAGAAGGGAGAAGACGGAGTATTACGAAATCCCAATTGCCCGAAAGACAGTTATCCTGCCCAATGATACCCTCATCCGGATTCCGATAAAAACCCTTTTGGAAAACTGGCAAAAGGAACCCGAGAAAAACTTTGGTCTCTATCTCAGCCTCTATCCCCAATACCAATTCCCCTCTTATCTGACAATAAAAAGGGATACCCTCTCTTTCCGAATTAACTTCACCTATATCCCACCGGTTAAGGACCGGTTCCCATGAAGAGAAAATTGCTATTCACTATTCTCCTTTTTGGGAATTGGCTCTTTGGCCAATCCTTCTTTTCTTCTCGGGGTTTGGGAGAGGAAATCCTCTCTTATGATGCCTACCAATCTTCTATTGGTAAAAGTTATATCTTCTCTTATGAAAATCCTTCCTTTCCCCTTAAATTTAATAGCACAGTTACCATCGGTAATATCACCCAGCAGGTCTTTTTTGCCCAAGAAAAAGAAGATAAAAGATTTCTTTATCACTTCCAAATTGATTATGTCAAAATCTCCATCCCAACCTTTTACCAGACCAATCTTGGTTTGGGGCTGAGAAGACGCTTCTCTCAAGATTTTGACATCTATTCTGAAACTGCTGGTGGTTACTATTGGCATATTATTGGTAAAGGAGGAATAAATTCAGTATCTCTCTCCTTAGGAAAGAGATACAAAGATTTTTTCTCTCTTGGCTTTTCCTATCAATATCTCTTTGGAGGTAGTGAAGAGGAATGGTCTTTTGAGACCAAAGAGATTTCTCTCACCCAAGAGACCATCTTTGGTCAATATCAAGGCTTCTCTTACCAATTCTCCCTTTTAGGTAGAATTGGTCCTCTCCAATTGGGTAGCGCACTGGAAATCTTTTCGCCAATTAAGTATCTTGGCTATCTATCCGTTCCCTCAGAAACTACCGAAAAAAAGATTAGCCTGCCCCTAATTTTTAATTTCGGCAGCGCTTACAATTTTAGCGAATACCGTTCCCTCCTCTTCGGTCTCAACTTTAAGAACTGGAAAAAGATAAAATTAGATGGTGAAGTAGACCCTAATTTTACCAGTGGTTTTCTCTTCTCTTTGGGATTTAGCGATTACTGGCAGGAGAAAATTCCTTTCCGCTTCGGATACAGCGAAAACTTCTGGTATCTTTTAACCAAAGCCGGAAAAAGGATTGGCGAAAGTTCCTTAAACTTTGGCACCTCAATCAAAATTCCCAAGTTTGGTTTCTTTGACCTCAATTTAGAAACCTTTTACCGCCGGGGTGATGCCTTAAAAGAATTTGGGATTAAAATCCTTTTCAGCCCCCGATACGACGAAACCTGGAAGAAACGAGAACGACGCTGGGGTTATTAACTAATATAGCCATTTATTATATTCCGGCAAATGCTTCATATCTTCATACAACCAGACCATTCGGTCGCAAAACCATAACTTGCTAAAAAAAGAAACAAAACCTCCAAAAATTGTTGGCCATAATATCAGTTGGTATAAACCCCAAATAAAAAATATCATCCCCAATAGGGAAATTAAAGAGAGGATATTCGGTAAAATCTGGTGCTGATTTGGCACCGGTATTCTCTTCCGATTCATCCAAACCCTTTCGCCCAAGACCGCCTTTCCTGCCCAGTTATTAGTACTTTTTGGTTTTGGAAAAATTCTCGGATTGAGCCACAACCAGAAAAGGACCAAAGTGATTGGAAGAACTGACCACCACCCGAGCCAGACCCGACTCCAAAATGCTATTCCTAAGAGTGGTATCCCAGAAAAACGAGAATAGACACTTAAAGGGTTAGTATGTCTAAACCAGACCTCCTCATCAAACTTAAAAACCTTGCTTATCCTATCCTCTATCGTCATCACATCCAATTTATAATCAGTTTTTCCCAATTGTCAAACATAATTAGGAGAAAACTCGGAAAAAGTGTGAATTGTTTAATAAAGACTACCCAACCAATTGAAAAAGGGATATGTTTAGGAATGTCTGAACTTATTTCCGAAGGTCAATTCGCAGAGAAATCCCTTGTAGTTAAGTCGCCCGCCACCCGCGAAGTGGGGTGGCGAGGTCTCGCCTCGTAGAGGCGAATAAGACTTTTATCTAAAATAAAAAAGGCGGGAGGATTTCCTCCCGCCTCTCCTCTTACCCTTCGGGCTACTTCACAACGATTAACTTTCTATCTTCTTTGTATCCGCCTGAGGCGGATTCAAACCGTAAGAGATAGATTCCGGCCGGTAGTTTCTTTATCGTAAACTCACCCTTATCGCTCTTTGCAGAGTAAACCAAGTTGCCTAAGGTGTTATAGACTTTGAGAATCGCAACTTCTTTCTTCGGCAGGTTGTAGTAAACCTTGGTTAAGCCTTTGGTCGGATTGGAGTTAATCTGGATAAAAGTCTTACGACTTAATTCCTGGGTCCCAATATTCGATGAAGGAAGGGCTAAAGTTAAATCTTCACCGGTATACTTCCAGATAGAAAGGGTATTATTTCCCTTTAAGGCATAGATTGTGCCATCGGTCCAAGTGCAGAGTCCACCACCACCCTTCACATATTTCTTATCTGGCATCTTGGGGATTGTCTCTAAGCCTGCCCATTTGGTCGTTGGGTCAAATGACCAGAACTCTTTGGTATTATTTCCCTTGAAGGCATAAATCTTACCGCTCTTTAAGGTCATTGCCGCACCTTCGCCAACTTTCTTCTTCTTATTCCACATTGGATGAGTGAAAGGCATTCCGGAATCCTTTTCCCAGGTATTAGCCGAGATGTCATACTTGTAGAACTCATTATACTTACCCCTTAAAGCATAGAGGGTATTATCATCATAGGCGATTAAACAAGAGCCATCGCTATAACCTTTACCGATATAAGTGCCTTCTGGTGCTTTTGGTAGAGTCTCAATCCAAGTGTTATTGGTGCAGTCAAAGGCATAAAACTCATTGGTCTTTGAACCCTTTAAGAGATAGACAAAACCATTAACATAAGCCATTCCCGTGCCACCTTTCAGAGCCTTGCCACCACCCGCTGGAATTGGTGGTAATGATTCCCAAGCGTTAGTTTCGGTATCATAGCGCCAGAACTGTAGGGTATTTGTGCCAGAAGCAAAGTAGAGGTATTTTGTGCCGTCATAGACCATACCGGTTCCTTTCTTCACTCCTTTCTTACCCGCAATTGGCACCGAATCCAGTTGCGTTATGGCATTCTCTGGAATAAAGGAGTAGAAATCTTTCGTATTATTTCCCTTCACAATGTAGATCTTATTCCCACCGGAAACAATCAGACCACCGGATTTAATTCTTTTGTTTGACGGCGCAAGGGGTAAGTCAGAAACTTTTACCCAAGCAGTGGTGGGAATTTTCGGACGGACATTAACGATTTTCCTTTGACAATCATTCTCCGGTTGGACATCGCCATTAAGCATCGTTGAACATTGGGCAAGGAAATCACCAACCTTCTCCGGTAGCCAGAGGTCAAAATCAATGATTGTTTCCAAATCCGGAGATAGCGAAGAAATCTCTCTCATACTGTAATAATCGCTAATTTGGAAAATGACGCCAAAAGAAGCAGGTTCGGAACCAAAGTTCTTTATCTTGGCTTTTGGCGTCATTGCCATTCCGGAATCCACAGTATCAGAAGGGGCAAGAATTTCTATCACCCCAACATCTAAAACCCGAACATATACCGAACCGATAATTTTATCATTTTCCTGCCTCTGGTCACCAAAAAGTTGGGTCGTGCATTTGACCGAAATTTCGCCTGCTGGTTCGGCGGTCCAATCGGAGAAAGAGATAATTCTCTCTTCATCGGGCAAAAGTTCCGAAACGACCATTTCTGCGGCATAATCGCCAATCAAAAGGAAGGTGTTAAAAGATACAGGAGTGTTGCCAAAATTTTTCACCTTGATCTGCGGGGTAATGACCGAGCCGAGGTCAATGGTATCAATTGGGGCTAAAATCTCAATTGGGGAAACATCTAAAACTTGGACAAATACCGAATCAATTTTTTTATCGTTTCCGGGTTGATTGTCACCGGATAGTTCGGTTGTGCAGGTGACCGCAATCTTTCCCCGCGGACTCGCAAACCAGTTGGGAAAGGTTAAATACCGATAGGTAAGAGGGGTGTGATTAATAACCGTCGCCGTGTAGTTATAATCTATGCCAATCTTCATCCGCACCGTATAAGTTTCTACGGTATTGCCATAATTATAAACCGAACAAGCCGGTGTGATAACCGTTCCGGAGTCAATTATCCCAGTGGGCATTAAAATCTTTGTGCAGCCAACATCCTTTATCCCGATCCTTCTCACCTCAACTGACCCGGTCTGCCGGTCATTACTTAGCACCATATCATTAGAAAGTCGGGTGGAACAACTTACCAAATGGGTACCCAGTTGGTTGGCATTCCAAACCGGAAAGGTTAGATAAATCTTAGTTAATGGCTGATGATTAGAAACCGTAGCCGTTTGGTCATAAAATGTGCCAATCTTCATTCGCACCGTGTAATTTTCTGTTGTGCCACCGAAATTATAAACAGTGCAAGCGGGGGTGATAATAATTCCTGAGTCCAAAACACCCGTTGGTGAAGAAATGGCAATTACCCCAACATCGTGTAAAACAATGGGATTGGAGCCGATGGTGATAGAAAAGTTTACCGCCTGGGTCATCGTCTGGCCATCGTTTAAATAAGTTAGTTCTAACCTTAAAGGGATATTTCTCCCGGGCTCGGCTTGGGGTAAGCAATAGAAACGGAATTGATTGGTTCGGTTATCCGTAGAATCTCTCCTTCGGCATCTGGGGAAAGACTTAATACTATCAAGAACGATAACCATTGGGTCAAGGGATTTCAATTTACCGCTAACGGCATAGGCAGAATCCAAGGGATGGATTGCCCGATTCCTTACTCGGAACCAGACTGAAGCGGTTTCTCCGGGGTCCAATTGTAAAGTTCGGTTGCCATTTAGGGAATCGTTAATAAAAACTTGCCTGGGCTCAAAGAAGACACCGGCAATGCGTGTTAGATATAAATTATTAGGACGATTCCGGCGACACTCATTATGAATATAAGCCGAATCATTCCAACCCTGCCAGAAATCCAAGGAACACATTTCAATCGTAAAGGCATAGGTTCGGAATTTACCCGCAGTATCGGCGTATTCCCAATCAACTGAGACACCATTGGCGGTATATAAAACACGAGAGAGTTGTCCAGTTCGGCTTGCTGGATACCCGTTATACATCCGGAAGGTATCAACGCCTTCCCTTAAAACCGCAGTATCCGGTGGCCAAACCGCCCTATATCCCCAAGGAAACATATTATATCTGCCATAGGTATGGTAATCCATTTGTGTCCGAATCTTCTGGGGAAGCATAAAATCCCTGATGACCTGAGTCTCAATCTCGGAAAATCGGGAAGGACCGCGATAGGTCTCAGAAGATGGATTAGGACTTGAGCCAGTATTGTCATAGCCCCACCGATAACCAAAATTCCGATTCAAGTCTATCCCTACTGAATCACCACCCCCAACTCTTCTTCTATTCTTACGCCAATTAGCGGTTGGACCACCAGAATCGGAATTATAGACATAACCATCCGGATTTTGCACTGGGGTAATGAAAATCTCCCGGTTATTAACTAACCAGGTGATTAAACTATCTTGCCCATAATTCATTAAAAGATAACTGGCAAAGTCAATACAACAATGGGTTGCCACTGGTTCTCGGGCATGGATTGCTCCGTTAATATAAACCGCTGGCTCCGGTTCATCAATCCTCGGGTTATCAGAAATCTTTAAAGTCCAGAGTGGCCTTCCTTGATAGGAATTCCCGATATTCATAAGAGAACAGATTGCCGGGAAATTGGTCTTCATTTTATTAAGGGTATCCTGCATCTCCCAATAGGTAAAGAAATAGCCAAAGTCTCTTAAAAGTTCTGGTTTATCCAGGTCAACACCGGTGATTAACCGAAACTTCTCCTTTATGTCTGGGTATGTTATTTCAACTCTTAAACCTTTCTCTTTAATCCTTTGGAGTTGCTCTTCAGTCGTAATTATCACAATATAAGATTCCCCATTTTCTGTTTCGCCACCGGTTGCTATATCCAATTCCGAAAAAAATTCACCTAATTTATCAAATAATTCATCGGCGGTTCTGAAGTAAACTCTCACTTCCATTCTCTTTGTCTCGTTTAACCCAAAGAGAAGACTAAAAATAAGAAAGAGATATAAAAGAGTAATTGCTCTCTTATTCATTTTTCCTCCAAGATAAACATCCATAATTTTATTTGTTTTTTCCCCTAAGTCAAGGACACTTTTCACTCGGCTACAATTAAAAGAAAGGTATTAAAAATACCTAAAAAATTATCTTAATGAAAAGATGGGAGTCAGTTTTTTTTCAGCCTTCCTAGGAAGGAAGAGTAATTTCTTTTCCCATTCTCCCCTTGATTCCTTTCGCCTTCTCTCCCTTCTTCCCTTCCTCTCCCAAATTATTACGTCAAAATCAGATCTTATTTCCATAGGGTATAAAAGAGAGAGAAAGTTTTGTCCCCTCCACCCTGGCATTAAATTATCTTTTTATTCCGAAAGAGATTTTAGAATTTCTTAAAAACCGTTTGGGGTCACCTTGCAATTTTTAAGTGTTTACTTATAATATAGTTAATGAAAAAATATATCTTTACTCTTTTAGTTTCTTTCCTTTTCCTTTTAGGAAAGGAAAGTTTAATCCTTGTACCAATCGCTTCCCGCTCGGACTTAGAAATCTTCTATGAATTGGACATTCCCATCCAGGATGTGAAAGAAGGAAAGGTCTTCGCCTTTGCCGATGAGGATAAGATTCTCAATTTAAAGGCGCGGGGCTATGAGGTTAAGATTTTAATTGAAGATTACCAAAAAGAATTAGAAAAAATCTTGCCCTATTACCACACCTATGCTGAGGTTTGTAGTATTATGCACTCTTTAGTCCAAACCTATCCCAATATCGCCCGAATGGAAACCTTGGGCTTTTCTTACAATGGCAACCGAATTTTCGGCGTGAAGGTGAGTGATAATCCCAACACGGATGAAGGGGAGATTGGCATGAGATTGATTGGCGCCCATCACGGCAATGAGAAAATTTCTACTGAAGTGACCCTTGCCTTCCTCCGTTATTTATTGGAAAATTATGCAACCAACCCTCAGGTCCAGTATTTAGTAAATAACCGCCAGATTTTTATCATCCCGATTCTTAATGCCGACGGTCATATCGCCAATAGCCGTTATAACGGCAATGGGGTTGACCTAAACCGGGATTACGGTTATATGTGGGGAAGTGCTGGTGGTTCTCCTGCTCCCTTTTCCCAGCCGGAGACAAAATTAATTCGAAAGCATACTGAGAAAAATCCTCTCTCCTTTGAATACGAATACCATTCTACCGCCTCTTATGTGAACTATCCTTGGGACTTTCATCCCCAGGACCCACCCGATTCTGCCCTAATCATTTATATATCCCGGCGTTATGCGGATTCAACTTATGGCTCCTCAACTACCCGTTTAACCCCAATCAATGGTTATGATTGGTATGAAGTAAGGGGAAGTTGTCAGGATATGGCTTTTGGTGAATTTGGGATATTTGCCACAACTATCGAGACCCAACAACCATCCGCCCAAGCGAGAATTGACTCTATCTGTCTAGTAAACCGGCGAGCACTTTTAGATATCCTAACCATTGGGGAATGGGGAGTTCAAGGTAGAATTTTAGATACCTTCTCTCAGACTCCCCTGCCGGCCTTGATTAAAATCAAAGGACCAATAAGATGGCCTGTCTATTCTTATCTGCCAACTGGATTTTATCATAAATTTATAGAGGGTGGAAATTGTACCCTGGAGGTCTATTCCCCGGGCTATGAGGTAAAAAAGATAGGAGTTTCTATTCCTAACCGAACACCAGTAAATTTAGATATTTACCTAAAACCTTCTTCCTTTGCCGAAGGTTACGGCTTCCGAGTTGGCTGGGTGAGAAGAACAACGAATGATGAATCACAAATCACCATCACCCCTCATTGCTTAGGAAAACCCGACAGTTTATTCTTCTCTTTATCTTATAGTGGCGAAATTGTCATTGAATTGCCAAAAGGTTTCCCGGTAAGAAATTTGGAGGGGAATGACATTAAGGTTTGGGAAGGAAATGATGGGATACCTGAGAGGTATAATATCTATTGTGCCCTTGATCTCTTTGGCACTTATTACTCCTTGGGTCAAGGAATTGGCACCCAGGAATTTGACTTAGCCCAGGCTGGAATTGATAGCGCCTATTACATAAAGATTGTGGATATTAACTCTGGCTCCCAATCCGAACCTTATGCCGGATTTGATTTAGACGGAATTACTTATCGCCTCCCAACCATCGGCTTGAAAAACCTAACAAATTCTGACCACCGGAAAAAAGAAATTTTTTCCCCTACCTTCTGGTCAAAAGAAATTGCTAAAAGTAATTCCCTATGGCAAATTTACCACAGCAACGGAACAAGACTTAATCCCTGGACCAATAAAATTCCATCGGGTGTCTATTTCTTAAAAGATGCCCAAGGAAAGGTAAGAAAGGTGATTAAACCCTAATGATTAAGGATCTGATTAAAAGTTTAAGACCTCTCCAATGGTCAAAGAATGCCTTTGTCTTTGCCGGGTTATTCTTTTCCCAAAACCTCTTCCATCTTTCCTATCTTCTTAGATCCCTAGCCGCCTTCTTCCTCTTCTCATTCATCTCCGGTGCCACCTACATCATCAACGATATAAAAGATCGGGAAGAAGATAAAGTTCATCCCAAAAAACGTTTTCGGCCAATTGCTTCTGGCCGGTTAAAGGTATCCTTTGCTTTTCCCTTTGCCCTCATCCTTATTATCCTCTCTTTAATTCTTGGCTATCTCTTAAACCAAAACTTCTTTTGGGTCTTATTTTCTTATCTTCTTCTCACCCTCGCCTACTCTTTCTTCTTAAAGGACATTGTCATCTTAGACCTATTGGTAATTGCCTTTGGCTTTGTCCTCCGGGCTCTGGCCGGAACCGTCGTAATCAGTGTCAATCTTTCGGTTTGGCTCTTTATCTGCACAATCCTCCTTGCCTTATTTTTAGGGATAACCAAAAGGAAGGCGGAAATCACCCTTCTGGGTGATTCGGCAATTAACCACCGGAGTGTTCTTTCCCATTATTCTCACAACTTTTTAGACCAGATGACTTCGGTAGTGACCGCAGCCACGGTCGTTTCTTATGCCATCTATACAGTGGCGCCGGAGACAGTAGCCAAGTTCGGAACTGACAAACTGATCTTCACCATCCCCTTCGTCCTCTACGGCATTTTTCGCTACCTCTATCTAATCTACCATGCGGAATTCTTGGAAAATCCAGAATGGGCGTTAGTTAAAGACCCTCCGTTAACCATCGCTATCCTTTTATGGGCTTTATCTGTCGTTTTAATTATTTACTTAAAATGGAGTTAATATGTCTGAGGTCTTTGTCTTGAAAACAAGCCCGGAAAGGGTGATAGAAGATTACCGCCGAATAATGAATCTGGCGGGGTATAAAGAAAAAGTGCCAAAAGAAAGGGAGATCATTATAAAATTGAATCTCTCCTGGACGATATTTTATCCTGCTTCCTCCTCTCCCCCCTGGCAGTTGGAAGGTGTCCTCTCCGCCCTTACCGATTTTGGTTACAATAAGACGAAACTTTATCCCGTGGAAAATAAGACCGTAGTGACCAATGCCCGAAAAGGGGCAAAAAATCAGGGCTGGCTTTCGGTTTTAGAAAGATACGGCATTCCTTTTTATCCCCTTCCGGAGCAAGAATGGGTAAAATTTACGCCCAAGGCACCTCTTCTTAAATTAGATAAGATATTTCCGGAAGGGATTTATGTACCAAAACTCTTCTTTGGCAAAAGCATCATTCATTTACCAACGATGAAGACTCATGGTCATTCTATCACCACCGGCGCGATAAAGAATGCCTTCGGTGGACTCTTAAAAGAAGTGAGACATTACGGTCATGAATTTATCCACGAAGTTTTAGTTGACCTATTAATTATGCAGAGAGAGATTCATCCGGAGGTCTTTGCGGTAATGGATGGCACGGTTTGTGGTAATGGCGCCGGACCAAGAACCATGGTTCCCTACATCGGCAACCTAATTCTTGCTTCCTTTGATTCGGTGGCGATTGATGCGGTGGCGGCAAAAATTATGGGTTTTGAACCATTGAAGATTGATTACTTAAAAATTGCCCACGAGATGGGTTTAGGGATAGCCGATTTAAATAAAATTAAAGTTATCGGGGAAGATATCTCCGGAATGAATTTCGGCTTTAAGACAAAAAGGAGTTTTGTCATCTTTGGCGACCAGGCTTTACGCAAAGGTTTTTTAAGACCATTGAAAAAGATTGCCCTCCACTCTCCCCTCTGGATTTGGGCACCAATCGCCTCCACTATCTATCACGATTACCTCTGGTATCCTCTAATTGGCTATTGGCGCAAGAAACATTTTTTGAAAACGGAATGGGGGAAATTATTTCTCTCCTATATCGGCAAAGAGAAATGAAGGGCTCCTACCTCTTACTCTTAAAAAGTGATAAGGAACAGGTAATCAAAGTTGGGGCATTGGGAAAGATCAATTTTCCACCTGGTTATTATCTTTATGTTGGTTCTGCCTTGAATAACTTAGAAAAAAGAATAAAACGGCACAAAAGAAAAAGGAAGAAGAAATTCTGGCATATTGATTATCTCACAACCAAGTTTCAATTTCTGGGGACGAAAGAGTTTCCCTCAACCAAGAAAACCGAATGCCAAATCGCTTCTTGCTTAAAGAAAAGACTTTTTCCCCTAAAAGGTTTTGGCGCCAGTGATTGCTCCTGTCCTTCCCATTTATTCTATTTCCCCAATCTCTTTCCGGTAAAAAATTTATCCTTGACAAAAAAGAATTTTCCAGTATCTTAAATGTTAAAATGAAAAGAAAAATAAGAGGAGAACAAAGAAGGGAGAACCTTCTTATGGTCTACTCAATTGGGGAGGAAATATGATTCAGGAATTTCAGAAAGGTGGCGGCATAATGTGGTTTTTGTTAGCCTGTATCATTATCGCCGTTGCCCTAATCATAGAAAGGTTAATCACCCTCTTCTTTGTGGCGACCCTTAACGCTAAAAAGTTCGTGGCGAATTTAATAAACCGGATTGAGAGCGAAGGGATAAATTCCGCCATTGAGTATTGCCAATCGGTTCGCAGTCCAGTGGCCCGGGTTTTACTACCCGCTTTGCAGAAATACGAACAGGGTCGCGAAGCGATGGAGGAAGCGATAATGCGGGCTGGCACCACCGAACTCGGCTTTCTTGACCGGGGTATGCAACTGATGGGTGGTATAATTGTTGTTGCCCCCTTCTTCGGATTTTTAGGCACGGTCACCGGAATGATTCGGGCTTTCGCCGCGGTAGCCGCGGTTGGGGAAGTAGAACCCACGGTTGTAGCGGCGGGTATCGCTGAGGCACTAATCACCACTAAATGGGGATTGATGATTGCTGCCCCTCTCTCCATCATCCATATCCTTTTCCAACAAAAGATTAATGGCTATACCAAAGATATGGAAACCGCTACCGCCACTTTAATTGACTACTTGGTAAGTAAGAGGCCATAAGGGTAAAGTATGCTTTTGAGAAAAGAAGAGAGAAAAGGACCTTCTATCCCAACTGCTTCTTTGGGCGATATCGCCTTCCTTTTAATCATCTTCTTTATGGTCACTTCCATCTTCTCCCGGGAAAAAGGATTAAAAATTGTTTTGCCACCGAAAGGAGAACAAGTTAAGTTAAAGAGCGAAAATATCCTTACCGTCCTTGTTAATCCCTATGGGGAAGTTTCCATCGCTGGGGAAAAGATAACATTACGGGAATTAAGAGAAAGGGTTCGCTCGGCTTTGGATAAGAATCCAGAATTAGTTGTCGCCTTAAAGGTAAGTCGCAACGCCCCTTACAAAACGATGATTGACGCCTTTGACGAACTAAAAGCGGCAAAGGCGGAAAGGATTAGTTTGGCACCGGTAAAGGAGGGAGAATGAGAAAGTTTACCCTAAAAAGACCAGCACCAGAAATTCCCACCGCTTCCACTGCTGATATCGCTTTCCTCTTAATTATCTTCTTTATGCTCACCACGGTTTTAAGGACCGAATACGGGCTGAAAGTGAACCTTCCCACCGCAGAAAGCACCGAGAGGATTCTCAAAAGGAAAAATATTGTCCATATCTGGGTTGACAAGACGCGCCGCATATCAATTGATGATAATCTCTTAGAAGTCTCGGGGATAACGACCGTAATGCAACAAAAGATTTTGGATAATCCAGAATTAATCAGCGAAGTCTTAGCAGACAAAGAGGTTGACTACGGAAGGGTAAATGATATCCTTGAGGCGTTAAAGGAAGCTGGGGCATTTAAAATCTTATTCGCGACGGAATACGAAGAGGGAGGGTAAAATGGAGGAAAAGAGGCAAATCAGGGAATGGGATTGGGACAGTTATTATGCAATCTCTTTCCGGGTGGGAATGGTTCTCTCTTTGGCTTTTACCTGTTTGAGTTTTGTCCTGATGCCGAAAGAGGTTCGTTATAAACCCTATGTCCCGAGAAAAGAGGTAGAGACGATTATGGAACAGCTCCCCCCGGAATTACAAGAACTTACCGAACCACCACCCGTAGAAAGACCAAAATTGGCAGTAGAAGCCGAGAAAGGGGAAGAAGCGGAAGAGGCAACAATTGCCCCAACCGAATTCAAGGAGGTGATCGCCAAAAAAGCAGAAGAGGTGGAAATCCCCGTTGTCCCCTACTGGAAGGTGGAGGAGAAACCGAAGCCAATTTATATTCCTAAACCATCCTATCCCGAAAGAGCCCGCCAGGCAGGAATTGAAGGGCAGGTCGTGGTGAAGGTTCTTTTAGATATTGACGGCTCGGTAATGGAGGTAGAACTCTTAAAATCATCCGGAAACGAAGCCTTAGACGAAGCCGCGCTTAACGCTGCTCGTCAGGCAAAATTTACCCCCGCGAAACAGAGAGAGATTCCGGTTCGGGTCTGGGTTTCAATACCCTTTAATTTCAGTCTTCGCCAATAATGATAAAAAAGCAAGAAGTGAAATTACCTGAGGTTCAAAATTTGGACCTTAGGATTTTTAATGGGAGGTAAGTAATATGTTAAAAAGAATCACTATTTTTATCTTTTTAGCCTTTATTGTCTACAGTCTTCCGGTATTACGCAAGCCTTATTCACCAGAACCTCTCCCTGCTCTCACCGGTCAAGAGATAATTAACCAACCGGTGGTTATAACTCCCGTTACTACTATTTCTCCGGGCGAAACCTGCTCCCATACATTTATTGACTACCAGCAAAATGGCACCTTAGGCGATAGACTTTCTATTCGTTCTGACTTTCGGGCATTCGTCTGGATGCATTCTCCCGATTCTAATTCAAATTATCCCAGGCGCTGGATTCGCTATAATTCCTACTATGATAATATGTTCCAATTAGGAGAGGGTGTGGAAGTAACAATCCTCGGTCGTTCTGGCTATTGCACGGGCGGTTCTTTTTCTGATGGGAGGGCAATTGCCTTCTATCATATTCAATATCCCCTCCTCTTCTCGGTTGTCTCTACAGAAGTCTCCCCTGGTTCCGGGCTATTCAATGACCCGGTAGCAATTGACACCATCACAATTCCACCGGGTGCTTCCGGCAGCGGAACAACTATTTGGCCTCACGGTGTTGTTGGGTTAGATGATGTCATTCATGTCGTCAGTTATCCCACAAAACCTCCTGGTTCCGCAAGCGATTTTTACTACTCTCGCTCTACGGATGGGGGAAATACCTTCTCCTTCTGGATGCCAGTGATTGGTGATACCCAACTTTCCTGCCTTTCCCCGGATATTTATGCCCGTCCCGGCTCCCCAAAAGTTTTAATCTCCTATACCAGAAAGATTGAGAATATCAACCCGGGTAAGACAACCCAGATTCAGCAGAATGTCTGGTATCGAGAGTCGCCCGATAATGGCGCAACCTGGAACGAGCCAGTTCAGGTAACCAATTACGACTGGGGCGGACCGGGTTCAACCTTCCCCTTTGCCTATACCGATGTTGATGGTATTTATGACCTGAATAATAACCTTCACCTTGTCTGGACCGAAGTTTGGTGGGGACTTTCCCAAAGGGGAGATACCCTTTATGCCTTTGGTTCAAGGATAATGCATTGGAGCGAAGCCACAGGCTTTACTGTGGTTTCCGGCATCGGGAATAATAATGCTCCCCCAGGAATAGAAGATACCACCCTTTGGTATATGCCAGTCTGGGATGCCTGGCGCCGACCCGCGGATAGACCACAATTGGCGATTGATGGAAGGGGAATACTCTATTGCGTCTGGACCGGAAATAAAGATACCAACGATGTTTCCGTGACGGGCCGGACCAATGGTGAATTATGGCTTTCCTACTCAACCGACAATGGTCAAACCTGGTTAAGGGAAGCGATAAATCTAACCAACTCTCCTTCGCCCAATGCCACTCCGGGAAACTGTGAGGATGACGATTATCATACCCTCTGGTCTGAGGTAGTAGATGGAAAACTACATATTCAATACATCAACGACAAGGACGCGGGAGGTGTCCCGCAAACTGAAGGCGTGGTAACCAATAATCCTGTTCTCTATCTTCAAGTGCCGGTTACTGGCATCTTGGAAGAAAGAGAAAAGAAGGTCAGTGGTTCTATTATCACTCTTGTTCCAAACCCTGCTTCCAACTACATAAATCTCTCTTACTATCTGAACGACAACCACCGAGTTATAGTAAAAATTGCCGATGCCTCAGGAAGAGTCATAGAGAAATTTGACCTTGCGGGAAAGAAAGGTAAAAACTCTTTCCAGTGGCAACGACCGAAGGAATTGAAAAAAGGCATCTACTTCATCTCCTTCAATCTACCGAATAAGACGCTAACGAAGAAACTGGTACTTCAATAAAAAGATGGGGGCTGGTTCCTATTATTCTATTTCGGGACCAGCCCCAATTCTTTTATGGCAAGAGATAAACTGAAAAAGGCAAAAAATTGGCTTTGCCTATCCTTATCTTTTCTCATTCTCTTTTCCTGTCAAAAGAAAGAAAGATTACCCTTTGGCAAAGAAGATTCCCTTTCGGTTTTTAACCAATTAAAAATCTGGCGTGATACCTTAAAGCATTACCAATTTTTAGAATTTAACGAAAAACCATTAATTTTATCCGTAGGACTTTTCCCTCAGGATACAGTTTATCAAGGGAGAAGTGAGATAGAAAAAATCGCCCATCTCCTCTCCTTTTGGCGAACTACCCAGGATACTTTGCACCTTGACTCCCTAACTTTTCTTATTGATTCCCTTAACCAAGGGGACACCTTCTGTTTTGTTCTCTATAACGATTCCACCCGCCACACCATCGCCCTCTTTAAGTATGATAGTCTCTGGTTAATTAGATTTCGCGATTCTGTCTCCTTAGAGACCGTCGCAAAAATTAGTTACCCTCTCCCTCAGGAGAAAGAGAAAATTTATCCCCTCATTGGTAAGAGAAGAATCCTTTTCCGAAAAGAGGCGGGGGATTATCTTCTAAAAAAACTTTCCGGATTCTCCTTTTCCCATCCCAAAGATACCGCTCCAGTAATAAAATCAATCTCTTTAACCCAGGAAGGGAGAAGCATCAATTTAGAAAATACCGAATTCGGCAAACTAATCCCTGTGGATTCGCTGCCGTGTTTCCGGGCGAACGAAGAGATCGTGGTTACAATCTCTTGCGAAAAACCAGGTGATACTAGTAATCTGAAATATTTTGGCTTTTTATCTAAAAGGGGAGAAAGAGTATTTTTGGGTGAAGGTTATGACCTCATTGGTGGTATCAATTTTCCCCAATTGGGGATCCAACACATCTTTATTGAAATTATTCCCAGTCAGAATCTCTTCTATCCCAATTCCCCTTATTCCTACACTATCCTTTGTCTCCCTCTAAGAATTACCCAATAGGGTAGAAACCCTCTCGGCTATTCTTTTTGCCCCATCAATCGGAAACTTACCAAATCCCTTCTCTGCCATTTCTTGCAATTTACCTCCTTCCCTTAATTTCAGAATTGTCTCTCCAAAATTCTCCGGTGCCAACGGAAGAGTTACCCCTTGGGAATAGGCAAATTGGTAGTTGAGAGGAGCATAGGAGCCGATATGGGGCAAAAGAGAAAAAAGAGGAAGCCCCAAACCACAACACCAATTGGTCCTTTCGTGAGCAGGAGCGACAAAACAATCTAACTCCGGTAAAATTTCCGCAAACTTTTTATTCTCCTCCTCCCGGTGCCAAGAGAAGATAATCTTTGCCTTAGGAAACCTCTTCTCCCAATACCTCGCTAAACGCCGATTATTCTCGGAAAATAGAAATACCTGGATATCAAATTTTTCAATTTCGGCTACTGCCTGATTAATCTTTTTTATATGAACTCTTGGGTAAGCACCCGAAGAGAAGAAGGCAACAGTCAACCTCTCCCCTCTTTCCAATCTCTTTATCCTCTTTTGGAAACTTTGTTCTGCAATCGGCACCAATTCCGGTTCCATCACCAACCCACTCACCAACAACCTCTCTTCGGGAATTCCTGCTTTTAAGAATTGCTCTTTGGTAAAAGGAAGGGGGACAAAGATCTGGTCAGCGGAAACGAGACTTTCTTCCGGCGCGGCAATCTCACCGTGGAGATAAAAGATTTTACATCTCCCCTGCAAGATTTGAACCAGGATGGGATGAGAAATCATAACTACTTCCGCACCTTTCAATTCCCGCTCTAAATCTTTTCTAAAAAGAGAGAGCAAAAATTTTGGTGCTTTTCCTTTCCGGCGCCACCGATTATAAATCTTGGTGCAAATCCCCCCTCTCCCACCAAAAAGGTATAGCCTTTTCATAATCTTCCACTCTTTCTTTAAGAGCAAAGTCTTCCTCGGGTAGACCTTCAAAAAACTATCTAAATAATTGGGATGCCCCCGCCCAATTTCTAAATTGATACATAATAACATTATAACCTAATTAGGAACTCTTTATTAATCTCCCAATCAGTAAAATTGCTAAGGCAATCCCCGCGATGATTAAGCCCCAAAGTCCCAAAAGGGATAGACTCGTCACCAAAATACAAGCTAAAAATACCCCGAGGCTGATAGCGAGAAGACTCAACTTAAAATCCATTCCCAAAAGGAAAGCGGCAACCGAGCCAGTCCAAGCCCCGGTTCCGGGTAAAGGGATGGCGACAAAAATTAATAGTCCCCAGAATTTATACTCCTCAATCACTTTACTTTTTTTCCGGGTTCGGGTAAAGAGCCAATTAAAAAACTTAGCGAAGAGCGGAATTTTGCTTAAAACCTGGGCGATTTTAGCCAAAAGGAGAAGGAGGAAAGGGACCGGTAAAAGATTTCCTAAGAGGGCAAGGATTACTGTTTTATACCATACCAAATGATAAAAATTTATACCCACCGGCACTGCCCCCCGCAACTCAACAATTGGTAAAAGGGCAATAAGAAAAACTGTCAACTCTGGAGAAAGACCGATACCTTCTAACTTCTCAATTATTGCCTCGCGCATCAACCATAATATCGAAATCACTTTAAATTGTCAAATCTAAACTTTAAATCAAAAAACTAAATGGCTCGCTACCCAGCCCCCTCCTCCTAAAATTAGACTAAAAATTGGGCAAAAAACAAGACCTTTTCTTAAACAATTTCTTAGAGAATAAATTGGAGGAAAAATTAGAACCTTTCCCCGAAAAGAAATTAAACCTTTAACTGCAGAAAAAACTACTCTGGAAAGTAGAGAGGGGAATCAGGTAAAAGAGAAGAAAAGGAAGTGGTAAAGGAGACGGTGATAGGGTTCACCCTAAATTCACCATAAGTTAATTAAGTTATTTAAAATAAAAAACTCCTTAAGAAAAACCTCTCTCTTAATAGACAACTTTTATGTCGCTTTTTTATTCTATTTACAGAGGTTATGACCGGTAAAGAGGGATTAGTATCTTTTTTAAAACCGGCCGATTGACATTTACCCAATTTTTCTTATTTTATTTAATGGAGAAGTTATGAAAAAATTTGCTTTAATTAGTCTCTATGATAAAGAAGGGATTGTAAACCTAGCTGAAATTTTAGTAAGCCAAGGTTATGAAATTTTATCAACTTCCCAGACCGCTAATTTTTTGAAAAAGGAAGGGTTAAAGGTGGTGGAAGTATCAGAATTTACCAATTTCCCCGAGATTTTGAAAGGAAGGGTAAAGACCCTCCACCCCAAAATCTTCGGCGGCATCCTTTCCTACCGAGAAGAAGCGATTGAGCCGATTGATTTTGTCATTTGTAACCTCTACCCATTTGAGGAAATGATGAAGAAAGATCTCACTCTGGATGAGATGATTGAGTATATTGATATCGGCGGTGTCTCCCTCTTGCGCGCCGGGGCGAAGAATTATAAATTTGTGGTCACAATTCCCAAAAAAGAATTTTATCCAGTCGTGATTAAAGAACTAAGAGCAAGAGGTGAGGTCTCCGAGGAGACGAAAAAATTATTAGCGCTTGCCACCTTTGAGATTGTCACTCATTACGATGCGGTGATTAGTGAGTATTTAAGAGAAAAATTCTCAATCGTGGACTTCCCCCATTACTTTACCAAATCCTTTCTTAAAACTTTACCCCTCCGTTACGGAGAAAATCCCCACCAGAGGGGAATTTTTTACCTCTCTCCTTTCTCCCAAATGAGAATTGAACAACTGGGGGGAAAGGAATTATCCTATAACAATCTTTTAGACATTGACTCCACCCTTTCTCTATTAGAAGATTTTTCCGAGGCGACCGCCTGCATTATGAAGCACAATACCCCCTGTGGTGTCGGCTGCGCCGATGATATTGCCGAGGCATTCTCTAAGGCATTAGAAAGTGATAGAAAGTCGGCATTTGGTGGAGTGATCGGCGTTAACCGGGAAGTATCGGAAAAGTTGGCAGAAGAAATTCGTCCCTTATTTTTTGAGGTAGTCGTTGCCCCCAACTTCTCAGAAGAAGCCCTAAAAATTTTGAAAAAAAAGAAGGATTTACGGCTCATCCAATTTTCTGGTTTTCTTCCGGATTTGACCATTCGTTCCTGCCTCGGAGGTATCCTTCTCACTGACCGTGATAAAATAAAAGATGAAAAAAAAGAATGGCAGATCGTGAGTAAGAGAAGACCTTCGGAAAAAGAGATGAGCGATTTGGCATTTGCCTGGAAGGTTTGCAAATTTGTCCGTTCCAATGCCATCGTGATTGCGAAGGATGAAATGACCGTCGGTATTGGTGCGGGACAAATGTCTCGGGTTGATTCGGTTGAAATCGCCATTAAAAAAGCAGAAGGTAGAGAAAAAGGAGCAGTCTTAGCATCGGATGGCTTCTTTCCGTTTCGGGATTCTATCGACTTAGCCGGGCGGGCGGGCATTACGGCGATCGTTGAGCCTGGTGGCTCCATCCGGGACGAAGAAGTGATTAAAGCCGCCGACGAAAACGGCATCGCGCTTCTCTTTACCGGTATCCGCCACTTCCGCCACTAATTGCCTTAAAGAATTAAAACCAAAAAATAATAGAAAGCAGGAATGGTGAAAAGTAAACTATCAATCCGGTCAAGAAAACCGCCATGCCCCAAAAGAATTTGGGAAGTATCTTTCACCTTTGCCTCCCGCTTGAACACCGACTCTACCAAATCCCCAATCTGAGCCAGAATACTCAAAAGGATACTTAAAAGGATAAAAAAGAGGGGATGAATTTTTGGTAAAAATTGTTTTAAGTAAAAAAAGGAAAAAGGAATGGCAAGAAAGACACTGCTTAAAAATCCCTCCCAGGTCTTTTTGGGACTGATCTCCTCGGCTAACTTCTTCTTCCCAATCGCCTTCCCGATGCCGTAGGCAATGGTATCATTTACCCAGGTGAAAAATATGGGAAAGAGAAGAAGCCCGGAAGAAAGTTTTTGAGTAAGAACCAGCCTCTTTAAGAGAAAGATATGGGAAGGAAGAAAGGCTAAATAAAAGACGGTGAAAAGGCCAAAGGCGAAATAATCGGAAGAAAAAGGGGTTTGGCGGAGGGCCCAGAGAAAGATTGCAAAGAAGAGAAAGGAGAAGTAAAAAGGGGGAAGGTTAAAATAGGAAAAAAGAAGAAAGAGAAGGTTTAATGAAATAAAAAGATAAGGATTGAGTTTCAATCCGTTTTTTGCCAAGAGATTTAGAAACTCTTTTGTGGCAACTGCTAACCAAATTAAAAGGAATGATAGAAGAAAAGGAGAAGGGCTGAGGAGAGAAAAGATGAATAGCGTTCCGAAGAAGAGTCCGACAAGAATTCTTGATAACAACTCCTTCATTAATTAGCCCTCAATCTCCTCTTCCACCTTACCAAAACGTCGCCGGCGACGTCCGTAATCTTCAATCGCCAAGAGTAGTTCTCTTTTTCGAAAATCCGGCCAGAGGCAATCGGTAAAATATAATTCCGTGTAGGCGATAGCATAGAGGAGAAAGTTAGAGATGCGTTTCTCTCCTCCGGTTCTGATTAAAAGGTCAGGGTCAGGAATTTCCGGATCGTAGAGAAACGAACGGAACTTTTCTTCGTCTACCTCTTCCCCTTTAATTTTCTTCACCGCATCTATAATCTCCTGTCGCCCCCCATAACTCACCGCCAAGACCAGAACTAACCCCTTATTATTTTCCGTCTCTTTAACCAAGGAGAGCAATTCCCTTCTTAACGCCTCAGGTAATTTCTCAATCCGACCGATCACTTTCACTTTAACATCATTCTTTTGAAATTCCTGCCGCTCCTTCTTTATCACCTCTTCCAAAAGGAGCATCAATTGCTCTACCTCCTCTTTTGGCCTTTGCCAATTTTCTTCGGAAAAGACAAAAAGGGTGAGATACTTTACGCCCAGTTCCCCACAAGTCCTCACCACCTCCTTTACAGAATTTACCCCTTCCCGATGTCCAAAAACTCTCGGCAAGCCTCTTTTCCTTGCCCAGCGCCCATTCCCATCCATAATGATAGCGATATGCTTGGGGATATTATTCATTTTCAAAAAGTTAAAGGGAGAAAGGGATTAAGAATTGGTAATTAGGTCTCTAATATTTCTTTCTCTTTTTTCTTGACCAATTCGTCAACCGATTTTATCAATTCGTCGGTAATCTCTTGGATTTTTTTTAAGCCGATTTTCGCATCATCCTCAGAAATTTCCTTATCCTTCTCCTTCTTTTTTATCTCCTCGTTGGCATCTCGCCGGATGTTTCGGATCGCCACTTTTGTCTCCTCTCCCAAACGAGAGACTAACTTTATCAACTCCTTTCTCCTCTCCTCCGTTAGCGGGGGAATGGGAATCCGGATGACATTCGCTTCCACCTGAGGATTCAATCCCAATTCCGCCTTCCGGATCGCTTTCTCAATTTCCGGAATCGCACCCTTATCCCAAGGTTGGATGAGTAAAAGTTTCGGCTCGGGTGTGACAATAGAAGCAATCTGTTTCAGAGGGACAATTGTATTGTAATAATTTACCTTAATTCCATCCAGAAGCGCGGGGTTTGCTCGGCTGGTTCTAATCCGGGAGAGTTCCCCAGCAAAAAGGTCAAGGGTTTTTTGCATCTTTTCCCGAGTTATTTTATAGATATCTTCTAACATATCCAACTCCCAACCTTTTCTTTATTTAGTATCCTCCGGATATTACCTTCCTGAAAGATATCAAAGACCACCAGAGGCACCTTTGCCTCCGCTAAAAGGAGCAAAGCGGTCTGGTCCATAACTTCTAACCTCTCCCTTAAAACCCTCTCGTAGGTAAGTTCTTTATAAAATTTGGCGTTTCTAAATTTTTCCGGGTCTTTAGAATATACCCCTTTAACCCTTGTCCCCTTCATCACCAACTCTACTTTTAACTCAACCGCCCTTAGGGCACAAGCGGTATCGGTTGAGAAAAATGGGTTACCGGTTCCCCCAGAGATAATGACCGGACGGCAAGCGAGAAAAGCCCCTTCCGCCTTCTCTTTAGAATAACCTTCCACGACACCAGGAATAGGCAGAGAAGAGAGATGAAAAGGGTCACAATAACGGCGCAGGGTCTCTTCTAATAAGAGGCCATTGATGACGGTTGACAAAAGTCCAATCCGGTCAAAAAGAAGTCTCTTTTCCCAATCGGCAGTTCGGCCCCGAATTAAATTCCCTCCACCCACAACTAAAGCCCTTTTGACCGGAAGATGGGCAATTTCCCGACAGATGCGGTTGAGAGTCGACGGCGATCGAAAAACCTCCCCCGTGATTTTTAAGACGAAACTGTTAAATTTAAGGTCAGAATCTTCACTCACCAATTTTAAAGCGGACGAAACGCCGAATTTTAATATTCTCCCCGAATTTGGCGATGTGCTCTTTGACAAAATCCTTAACCTTCATCTCCGGATTCTTAATATAAGGTTGTTCTAAAAGGCAGACATCCTCATAAAATTTTGCCAATTTGCCACTAATAATTTTTTCAATCACCGCTGGTGGTTTTTTGCTGTCGGCAATCTGGCTCTCGTAGATTCTCCTCTCCCGTTCCAAAACCTCCTTCGGCAAATCCTCCGGCGAAATAGCCATCGGGTCGGTAGCCGCAATCTGCATCGCCAATTCGTGAACAAACTTCCGAAACTCCTGATTCCGGGCAACAAAATCACTCTCGCAATTCACTTCTAAGAGCACCCCTAACTTTTCTCCGGGATGGATATAAGCATCAACCACCCCTTCGGCAGTAGGTCTTTCCAGTTTCTTTTCCGCGCGGGCAATCCCCTTCTTTCGGAGAAGTTCGATCGCCTTCTCCACATCACAATTGGTTTCCAAAAGGGCAGTTTTACATTCCAAAATCCCTGCCCCGGTTCTTTGACGTAGTTCTTTTATCTTCTCTAAGGGAATCTCCATAATTAAACCTCCTCAACCTCTTGTTCTAAAACTTTCTTTCCTTCCAAGACCGCATTAGCAATGACACTTGTTATCAATTTAATGGAACGCATCGCATCGTCATTTCCCGGAATTGGATAGTCAACAGTTGTGGGGTCGGCATTAGTATCAATGAGGGCAACGATGGGGATTTTCACCCGCCGGGCTTCTCGCACCGGGGTCTCTTCTCGGCGTGGGTCAACAACATAAAGCGCTCCCGGCAACTTATCCATGTTTCTCAGCCCGTGGAAGACCTTTTTCAATCTCAGATATTCCTTTTGTAAAGCGGTTGCCTCCTTTGTGGGATATTTACTCAAATCGCCTTCCTGAATAATCTTCTCCAGTTCCAAATAGCGATTGATCCGTAAAGAGACAACATTAAAATTGGTGAGGAGTCCTCCCACCCACCTTTCGTTAACAAAAAGAGCACCGGACCGTAACGCCTCTTCTTCGATTATCGGCTTCGCCTGCTGTTTTGTCCCGACAAAAAGGATATCCTGCCCCTGTTCCGCCACCCGCCGAATGAAATCGTAAGCAGCGTGGAGTCTTTCTAAGGTCTTTTCCACATCAATGATGTAAATCCCTTCCCTCTTCCCGTAAATGAAAGGTTGCATCTTGGGATTCCAGAAGCGAGTGCGGTGCCCAAAATGAACACCCGCTTCCAAAAGCACCTTGGCGTTAGGGAAGGCCATTCCTGTGGAATCTAACGTTTTGTCCATTGGAAACTTTTCCTCCTTTTTGCTAATCCGTATTTACACCTTTCCTTCTTTCGGGGGTCTCTCTTTAAGAGTTCGGCACTTTTTAACGTTTTTCGCAATTCTGGGTCATAGGCAACCAGAGCCCGGGCAATCCCCAAGGCAATCGCCCCGCTCTGGGCAGATAAACCACCACCCGTAGAAGAGCACACGACGTCAAACTGTCCTAAGGTTCCGGTCACCTTAAAAGGGGTGAGGATATATTCGTAGAGGTCTTCCCGAGTGAGATAACTTCGCGCATCCTTTTCGTTAATTTTAATTTCCCCTTTACCTTGAGGAAAAAGCCAAACCTTGGCCACCGAAGATTTTCGAGAACCAACTGCAAAAAAACTTTCTCTCATAATTCTATCATAATTGGCTTTTGCGCCTGATGAGGGTGCTTCTCATCCGGATAGACCTTCAGCCTCTTTAACATCCTTCTTCCCAATTTATTTTTTGGTAACATCCTTTTCACCGCTAACCAAAGCACCTCTTCGGGCCGCTGTGCCAAAATCTCCTGGAGAGTCCTTTGCTTCAACCCTCCGGGGTAACCAGTATGGTGGTAATAAATTTTATTTAAGAGTTTCTTCCCGGTTACCCTTATCTTCTTCGCATTTATCGCTACCACAAAATCCCCATTGTCAATATGGGGGGTATAATTAACTTTATTCTTACCCATTAGGATCCGGGCAATTTTAGAAGCCGCCCGGCCCAATGTCTTATTAGTCATATCAACCAAATACCAATCTCTTTTTCCTACTTCTTCTTTCCCTAAAAGAGTCGTCTTCATAGATTTAATGATAGCAAAAATCTGATGAATGTCAAGCAACCTTTGCAAGCGTTAACAGTGATCATGCCCCCACCCTAGGACCCTAGCTCTAGGAATACTCCAAAAGGCTTTTCAAGGCAGTGGACTACCAAAAAACTTTGGTAAAATCTTTAATTTAAGTAAAATTAAAATAAGATTATGGCTAAATCCATCTTAAACCGAAAAGGAGGGATTTATGCTTGTGGTTGAGTATAAGGTGTTGGTTAAAATAGACCCAATCCTCGTCCGAGAAAAGATATTAGAAGTTTATTTCCAAACCAGAAGAAATATCTCAAAAACTGCCCGGACTTGTGGTGTCTTTTGTAATACGGTCAAAAAGAGACTTAAACGCTTTTTAGAAGAAGGGAAAGAGGATCTTAGGGATAAATCCCATCGCCCGAAAAATCATTTTAATAAAACCCCTCCGGTGATAGAAAAGATGGTGGTAGAGATTTTTGAGCAAACGAATTATGGAGTAAGACTTATCTCGGGAAGAATTAGCAAAAAGAGGCATCTCTCTTTCTTATG